>CAYTZS010000056.1:0-26210 GCA_964442355.1 uncultured Saprospiraceae bacterium
CGGGTATCTGCGTCCACGGCATGTTCAGATAGGTACTCCACGTTTTTTTTGTAAAAAACCAACATCTCAGGAGGCAGCGTGAAAACGGCCTGCCGATTGATTTTGCGGTGGCCAAAGAAGCCCCAAGCAACGGGTAGGGCCGGGCGCAGGGCAAGCAGCAGGGCAATCAACGGCAAAATCAGCAGGAGGACTTTCTTGTTTAACTTCATGGCAAATAATGTGGGCAGACAATGACCAACAGCCTGCAAACTTGCGTGGTTTTGATGAGATTTGGGTTCGAAATGATGAAATTATGGTTGATAGCGATTGGGGGCTTTGAGTCCCCCGGCCACGTGGATGTGCTTTCCACCCCATTTGACTCACTTCCGAAAAATAAATGCAGATGGCAAAGTCACAACCTCGACAGTCCTTCCCTCGCTTGCACACTACCCGGATTTAGTTGCAATGCCCGCTCCAACAGCCGCTTGGCCGCTGGTTTTTTGCCTTGCAAAAGCAGCAGCGCCGCCTTGTTCACCATTGCCTGTTCGTAATCGGGGTCGAGAGCGAGGGCTTGGTTGTACAGCTTTTCGCCTTGCGGCAAATTGCCCGTCAAAACATGGGCGAAGCCAAGGTTGAGCAGGGCTATGGAGCGTTTGGGGTTCTCCCGCAGCAAGTTTTCCAGCAGCTTTTTAGCTTCCGCAATGCGCTTTAGCGCAATCAGCGCAGCCGCTTTCTTCTCCAAAAAATCGAGGTGAAGCGGGTACACCTGCAAGGCAAGGTCGAAGTAGTGCAAGGCTGTTTGCGGGTCGCCTGTGTTGGCGTAAGCCTCGCCGATGCGGTAGTTGGTCCAGCCGTCATTCATTAATTGGTCATTGGTCATTGATTTGGCAGCAGCCAAAATGCCTTTCCAGTCTTGTTTTAGGAATAGCAAATGGATTTTCGTGGGCAATAGCTGCGCTGGCTTTTCCTTTGACTTTGCGAGGTAAAATGCAGCACTGTCCAGCATGACGGGTGCTGCGATGTACTTGTCGTGCATGGCTAGATAGCCCCGTGCCATGTCAAGTGCTGATGGATTGGGATTGGTCAGGTTCTGGATGCCGAGGAACGCCTTTTTTTGTGAAGCAACTGCTTTTGTATTTGCCATGGGCAGTCCAATGCGGTGGTCGGTAATGCGCACGTGCGGGATGTCCACGCTGCCGGATTTGGGCATGTGGCAGACCACGCAATTATCTGATTTTGAGGCCCTTAAAGCAGGTTTTTCGGTGCATTTGCTTGTGGTGTGGCATTGCTGGCAAGCCCTGTTGTACTGGCTGGCAGGCGTGATTTCCACGCTGCGGTGCGGCTGGTGGCAGGTGATGCAGGTAAGGTCATCGGAGTTTTTGAAACACTCGCTCATGCGCAATCGGTCGGCTTGCGAGGCCATAATGAAGCGCTCGTGCGAGTCGGTGTAGCGTGGCAGGTAGACGTTGAGCACCTCGCTCAATGCCATGCCCGGCTTGAAGTCAAAGAAGGTTTTCCCTTCGTTCAGCACAGCCACACCTTGCAAGTGGCAGCGCTGGCAGAGGTCCATTTGGAGGTCACGGGGCAGTCGGCGGGGGTTGACGATGGAGTAGTCGGCCTGCTTCGACGTGTCCACGATGATGCCCCGCAGCTTCTCTTCCACGTGCAGTTTGCCGGGACCGTGGCAGCGCTCGCATTCGATTCCCGTGGGCATTTTCGAGAATTTGTTGAGTGAGCCGGGAACTTGTTCCGGCAAGTGGTTGTGACAGGTGATGCATTCGGCAGTGAGCCAGCGCCCGAAGCGGCTGTTGTTTTCATAGAAGCCAGGTGCCAAGTCCCAGCGCTGCTCCTGCGTGTACCAGGTAACGGGGGCTTGGTAAATATAGCCGTTTTCGTTGATGATATGGGAGTTGGTGTGCTGTCCGCTGCCGACGATGTAGCTGATTTTTTCGAGGCGGTGGTGGGTGGTGTCGCCGTTTTCTACCCGATATTCAAGAACGAACATGGTGGAGTCCTTGAAGAAGGGATAGTAGTAGAAATTGCGGAGCGAATCATAGACGACAGTGTGTAGGCCGAACTTGGCAGCGGTTTTTTGCAGCGTTGCATGGTCGAAAGAGCGGCCCATGCCCGTGTGAATGAAAGTCTCGTGGACATTGGCATGACAAGTGGCACAGGTGGCCATGCCAACGTAGGCCACGCTGTCACGCACGTTGCGGAAAGGTGACTCGGTGGCATGCTGCATTGTTTTTTTACAGAAAAAAAAGAGCCACGCCACTAAAAAAATCAAGAAGAATAGGGCGATATTTTTGGTGGAAAGCATGGTGCAAAAATACGGTTGTGTGATTTTGTACAAAAAAGGACAAGCTAGAATTTGTCAGGTGACTAACTAAATCATCACACAACAATTTGCCTTCGGCTTTTGCGGAAAACTACTAAACACTTACCTTTGAAGAAAATACCAGCCATGACCGCCGAGCATCTTTTTTATCAGCAATTCTCCTTGCTCACCGACGAGCAGAAAGCGGCTGTTTTGCACGTGATTCAAACTTTTTTGGGTAAAAAACAACTCGACCAGCAGGCTGAAGTCGAACCCAAGCCCGATAAGAGAAGGGGCTACGGCAGCCTTAAAGGCAAGATTTGGATGTCGCCCGACTTTGATGCGCCGTTGGAGGAGATGAAAGAATATATGTAATTGGCATGGAACGCTTCTTACTTGACACCCATACCCTGATTTGGCACTTGGAAGCAAGTCCGCTTTTGAGCAAAAAGGCTTTGGAAAATATTGCAAACCTTGAGTTAAAGCCTTTTGTCAGCCATGTTTCACTTTGGGAAATTGCCATCAAAATGACCATCGGTAAGTTGACACTTCCATTAGCTCTCCATGAATTGGAACAAAAGCTGGAAAAAGATGGCTTCCTATTCCTTCCGATTGCCGCTTCCCATATCATAAAATACTCCGAGCTTCCACTCCATCATCGTGACCCATTCGACAGACTTTTGATAGCCCAATCAATCGTTGAAAATCTTCCTATTTTGGGCGATGATTCAGCCTTTGACGCTTATCTCGTTCAAAGAATTTGGTGAACAATCAATTCATTTTCAGTTAGTTGTATGAAAAAAATCATCGTCCTCGGCGCAGGCCTCGTCGGCAGCGCCATCGCCATTGACCTCGGAAAACAACACCAAGTGACCAGCGCCGACGCCAGCGCAGCGTCATTGAAAAAGCCAGCGGCGCATGGCATCCCCACCATTCAAGCAGATTTGTCCAATGGTGAAAAACTGAAGGAACTGGTCAAGGATTTCGACCTCGTCATCGGTGCGTTGCCGGGCTTTTTGGGCTACAATGCGCTGCGGGCTTGCATCGAATCGGGCAAGAACGTGGTGGACATCTCGTTCTTCCCCGAAGACGCTTTCGGCCTCGACGAACTGGCCAAGCAGCACAACGTGACCGCCGTGGTGGACTGCGGCGTGGCACCCGGCATGGGCAATATCATCTTCGGACATCACCACAAACACCAGAAAATCAACAGCTTCCGCTGCCTCGTGGGCGGGCTGCCGCAGGTGCGGCAATGGCCGTGGGAATACCGGGCGGTCTTCTCACCGATTGACGTGATTGAGGAGTACATCCGTCCGGCGAGGTACGTGGAGGGCGGCAGGCTCGTGACCCGTGAGGCGCTTTCCGACCCCGAATTGATTGATTTTCAGGGCGTTGGCACACTGGAGGCGTTCAATACCGACGGACTTCGCTCACTCATCCAAACCATGCCCGACGTGCCTGACATGATTGAAAAAACCCTGCGTTACCCCGGCTGCATCGAGTACCTACGGGTGCTGCGGGCAGGCGGCTTTTTCAGCTACGACGAGGTGGAGGTCAAGGGCCAGAAAATCCGCCCGGTGGACATGACGGCCCGGCTGCTCTTCCCACAATGGAAACTGGCCCCCGGCGAGGGCGACTTCACCATCATGCGCATCAGCCTCGGCACAGATGAGGGCACCATCAACTACGACCTCCTCGACCGCTACGACCCAGTCTCGGACACCATCAGCATGGCCCGCACGACCGGCTACACCTGTACGGCAGTAGCCAATTTGGTGCTGAACGGGCAGTACGACCGCAAGGGCATCAGTCCGCCGGAGTACGTTGGCGAGGTGGATGGGGCGCTGGAGTTTGTGTTGGGGTATTTGGAGGCAAGAGGAGTGGTGTATAACAAGACATAAAATAAATTTTGCCCATCCCCTACTTTTCCCTTTCTTTCGGGCCGAATTGCAATACATGCAAAACGAACTTCAAACAAACAACAACCTCGTCTTTCTCAAATACTCGATTGTCATGTCGTACAAGCGGTTTTTCGGAGATGACTGAGATTGAGATGAGCGGAAGATTCATTAACCAACCAACTTTAAGATTATGGAATTCGGCACCTTAGATTATGTAGTGTTTATCGGTTACGCTTGCTTAATCATGTTCATTGGGCTTTGGGTTTCAAGAAAGGGAGAAAAAACTGCCGAGGGCTATTTCTTGGCGAGTAAGTCCCTGCCTTGGTGGGCAATTGGATCATCGCTCATCGCTGCCAATATCTCTGCGGAGCAGTTCATCGGCATGTCAGGCTCCGGTTTCGCCATTGGCTTGGCCATTGCCTCCTACGAATGGATGGCTGCCCTGTCGCTGCTCATTGTCGGCAAGTTTTTCCTGCCAATTTTCATCAAACAACAGCTGTACACCATACCGGAATTTGTCGAGAAGCGGTACAGCACTAACCTGAAAACCATCTTGGCGGTTTTCTGGATTTGCCTCTTCGTCTTCGTCAACCTCACCTCGGTGCTTTACTTGGGTGCCAAAGCACTCGACACCATACTCGGCTCTGGCGATGGCTCGACCATGATGTACTTCATCGTGGGTTTGGCTTTGTTCGCAGCGGCATACTCACTCTGGGGGGGGCTTTCGGCCGTGGCATGGACGGACGTCGTACAAGTGATTTTGCTGGTAGTGGGTGGATTGGTGACGACTTTCATTGCACTCACGCATGTTTCACCCGACGGTGGTATCATCTCAGGCTTCCAAGCCTTGTATGAAAAAGTTCCCCAGAAGTTTTCCATGATATTGGAGCAAGGAGAAATCATCACACCAAACGGAAAAGATGCCTGGTGGGACCTGCCCGGATTGGCGGTCTTGATTGGTGGCATGTGGGTGGCCAACTTGTACTACTGGGGCTTCAACCAGTACATCATCCAGCGCACATTGGCCGCCAAAAGCTTGAGCGAATCACAGAAAGGCATTGCGTTCGCCGCTTTCCTGAAACTGCTGATGCCATTGATAGTTGTGATACCTGGCATCGTGGCCTATGTGTTGAACGCTGGCCCTGACGGCGCTGTCTCTGCCGAAACAGTTGACCCTGCCTTTCTCAAGGACGGTGTAATTATCAACGACAGCGCTGCTCCTTGGCTCATTCATACATTCGTCCCGACAGGGCTTAAGGGGTTGGTATTGGCGGCTCTCGCAGCTGCCATCGTTTCTTCCTTGGCCTCCATGCTGAACTCAACGGCCACTATTTTCACGATGGACATCTACAAACCGTATTTTGGCAAAAATGCCGGAGATGGCCAACTCGTGAAAGTAGGGCGAATTACTGCGGTCGTAGCACTGGTGATTTCCATCTTATTGGCCCCACAGTTGGGCAACCTCGGCCAAGTGTTCCAGTATATCCAAGAATACACAGGCATCGTGAGCCCAGGCATCTTGGCGGTATTCATGCTCGGTTTGTTCTGGAAGAAAACCACCAACAATGCTGCTATTTGGGGTGTATTGTTGTCCATCCCAATTGCCATGTACTTCAAGGTGGCGCCCAACGGCTGGTCGAGCAGCCCATTCTTTGCAAATATTCCTTTCTTGAACCAGATGATGTGGACTTGGTTTGCATCGGCACTTATCATGGTCGTCATCAGCTATATTGAGGGCAAGGGAGCCGACCAAGAAAAAGGGATACCACTGACAAGACAATTCTTTGCAACCAGCTCTACATTTAACATCAGTGCCTTTATCGTCTGTTTGATACTGGTCTTCTTGTATGCGATGTTCTGGTAATCGTCAAACTGTAAGGAAAGAAATCAGGTCAAGGTGCTTTGATGATTGAATTTGAGAAGGCTGATTTTGTTGAAACATCACAGCGTCTTTTCAAATTCAATCATCAAAGTTTTGTAAGTGGGTATAAATGAACAAGTATTTTAACCTCCAACAAATTATTGGTTGCTGATAATTACAGCACTTGAAAACAACACCTACGGGCCATTGGTACAATATTGAATTGATGCCTAAGACTCCGTATTTGCTTACCTTCTTGATTTTCATCCTTCCGCTTTTCGCCGCTGCGCAGAAAGCCGACCTCCGCCTGTACACTGTCGCCGATGGCCTGCCACAAAACTCGACCACCAGCATTGTTCAGGATGTTCAGGGCTTTATTTGGATAAACGCCAACGGCACGTTAACCCGCTTCGATGGAGACCAGTTTCTGAATGCTTCCAATACCAATCATCCAGTATTTCGGTCGAACCGCCTGCCTCCTCAAAAAATACATGCCGATGGCGAGTTGTTGCGTTATTGCCAAAATGGCCAGCTCATCAGCATCAACACAGCGACAGGCAGGCAAACCGCCCAATCTTTAGCGGCGCATTTGCCAAGTGTGGCAGATACCATGAGTGCCACCTGCATTCAACTCCATTCCGGAGAAATAGCGGTAGTCTGTCAAGGTCAAGCGCAATTGGGCGAGGTCTTTTTGCTTCGGCTCCAAAAAGGGGAAATCGGACGGACAATCCGGTTGGAAGGTATAAATCAGACAACTTTTTACCGAAATATCAGCAGTGACGGCCTTGGAAACCTGTTTTGCCTGAAGCAGGACTTGAAGGCGGTCATTCAATTTGACAAGACAGGAAAAAAACTGCGAGAAATCCCAGCCCAAGCTTCGCCCATTTTCTCTTACTTCTTAGTGCCAGGCAAGAACCACGCTATACTTCTGGTGGTTGGCGGTACTATTTGGAGGCTGAAACAGGGGGCGGCGGCCTTTGAGTTGCACCCATTCCATCGTTCCAGCCCACCGAAAGACCAATATTTTTTAGACGTATTGGAAACGCCGGAGGGGAACCTGTGGGCAAGCGGAAATTCCCGCAACCTCGTTTTTTTCGATGCCAAGCAAGGCAAGGTTGTCAACTTTCAGCAGGAGCTGGAAAAAATCATCCCACACCAAGTGGACCTGGGCGGTATCTTTTTGGATAAATTAGGAAGTATTTGGGTATCCTCGTCAGTTGGCCTCTTGAAGGTGGGCTCGACCAAGGATTTGTTCGATACCTGGTTTAGTGAAAAAAACGACGCCTGTCAAGGGTTTTGCAGCTTCAGGGGGTCAGCAGAAGACGACGAAGGGAATGTCTTTGCCAGTTTTTACAACAATATTTTTCAAATTAAAAAAAATGGTGAAGCGATAGACCAGCCGCTGTCAACAACGGCACATCCACCTTACGACATGCTTTTCCTCGAAGGGAAGCTTTTGATGAACGATGGGACAGTTTTTGACCCCAAAATGCAGTCATGGAGCAACCCCTACAAAAGTATCACGAAATCCGTCGATGTAGGGGTCTTGGCAAAAAACGGCAAAAGCAAAATATGGCAGACCAACGGGGATGCCTTCTACCAATTAGACGTGTCGCAACCATCACCCCAATGGGAGTATTTACACAGCTTTACAGGACAAGCAGCGGCTTCTGACATGGCTTTTGACCCCTTCAACCAACAGGTCTGGTTCTGCAATGCCAACAGTCTGCGCAGCTACGACCCCGTCAACAAAAGGTTCAATGTTTGGAAAGAAAACGACCCTGAACCATTGCAAAACCCCAAGTGCCTTTATCCCGACGGCAAAGGCAAACTGTGGATCGGCACCGAGCAAGGACTTGTCCAGTTTGATTACGTGGCAAAAACCACCAAGCACTATGCCCAAGCCGATGGCCTGCCCAATGACAATATTGTTGGCATCTTGCCGGAAGGCGACTCCTGCCTCTGGCTCTCCACTTTCAACGGGCTATCCCGCTTCAGCATGGCCACTGGCAAATTCATCAATTTTTTCAAACAGGACGGGTTGGCGGACAATGAATTCAACCGGGCCAGCTTTTTTAAGGCATCCGATGGGCGCATGTTTTTTGGCGGCACAAAGGGCATAACGGGTTTTTACCCAAAGGAGGTCATGCGCAAACACAACCTACAAGTATCGAGCGAGCGGCTTTTGCTCCGCTCCATTTCCATGTCCAAAGACGGCTCCGACAGCAGCATCACCGATGTTTTTCACAGCGGAAACGACCGCTTGGAGGTTTACCACTACAACCGGACTGTCAACATTGAATTTGGGGTTTTCGGGGCAGGTGAAGGGGGGCAACCGCTGTACAGTTACTTGTTGGAGGGGCAGGATGAGAACTGGTCGGTACCTGCCAAGAACAATGCCGTGACTTTTTACAGCCTGCCTGCTGGCACATACCTGTTTCGAGCGAGGGCACTCAATGCCAGGGGCCAATGGCTTTCGGAGGAAATAGCGTTGCCGCTCATCGTCCACCCGCCCTGGTGGGCCACCTGGTGGGCGTACCTGCTGTATGCATTGGTGCTGGCTGGCATCGCGTTCGGTATTTTCCTTTTTATGAAAAGGCGTTTGGAGCTAAAAAACCAACTGCGACTCGAACAGCAGGAAGCTGAGCGGCTAAAGGAATTGGACGCTTTCAAGAGCCGACTTTACACCAACCTTACCCACGAATTCCGCACGCCGCTGACGGTAATACTCGGCATGGCGGAGGAAGGGAAAATGGAAATTGGGAAATTGGGAAATTGGGAAATTGAGGACACCAAAGAACGCCGCCAATCAATTTCCAATTTCCTAATTTCTAATTTCAACCTGATAGAACGGAACGGCCAAAACCTCCTCCACCTCGTCAACCAACTGCTCGACCTGTCAAAACTGGAGGACAGGTCGTTCAAACTGAACTTACGGTATGGCGACATCGTGGCGTTCCTGCGTTACGTGACGGAGAGCCTCCAATCCCTTGCCAACAGCCGGAACCTCTCGCTGCGCTTTTTTACCACCTTGGAGAAGTTGGAAATGGACTTCGACCCCGAACAGGTGCAGCAGGTAATGGGCAACCTGCTGTCCAATGCCTTGAAGTTTACGCCTTCCAGCGGCGAGGTTAATGTACGATTGACGATTGACGATTTACGATTGGCGCCCCCAGAACCCCAAATCGTAAATCGTAAATCGTCAATCGTAATTCAAGTAAAAGATACCGGCATCGGCATTCCCGAAGCCGACCTGCCCCATGTCTTCGACCGTTTTTACCAAGTGGACGGCTCGTCCACCCGTGCGGGCGAGGGCACGGGCATCGGGCTGGCACATGCGCTGGAATTGGTGAAACTCATGGACGGGGAAATCCGGGTGGAGAGCGAGCTTGGGAAAGGGACGACGTTCACTGTGGTGCTACCCTTGTTGCATTTGCCCCTGACGCAGCCCCTGACCCCTAAAGGGGAACCTATATTGGGAAATTCCGTGGTAAACAATTCAGCAGAAATTGATGGGATAGGTTCCCCTTTAGGGGTCAGGGGTAACCAAGCCACGGGTCTCAGCCACGAGGGCAATCCTTCAATCCTTCAATCCTCCCATCCTTCAATCCTTTTGATAGAAGACAACCCCGACGTGGTGACCTACCTCAAAACCATCCTGCAAGACAGCTATGAAATCAGCATCGCCTACAACGGCCGCATCGGCATCGAAAAGGCATTGGAACTAATACCCGACCTCATCATCAGCGATGTGATGATGCCTGAAAAGGACGGCTACCAGGTGCTCGATGCCCTCAAGAACGACGAACGCACCAGCCATATCCCCATCATTTTGCTGACGGCCAAGGCAGACGCCAACTCCAAAATCGCAGGGCTGCGCCGGGGGGCAGATGCCTACATGCCCAAGCCTTTCCAAAAGGCGGAACTGCTGGCGACGCTGGAAATGATGCTGGAAAACAAGCAGCGACTGGCAGCGCATTTTTCGAAGAAATACGACTTTGCGCAAAACCTGACCAAGGCCGAGGTCGGTGTAAATACTAACATGCCACCCGATGCGGAAGCTGTTTTGGTCGAAGACGCCTTCCTGCAAAAAGTGCGGCAAATCGTGGAAGCCAACTATGGCGACGAGGCGTTTGCCCTGCCGCAACTCTGCGAGGCCGTCAGCATGAGCCGTTCGCAGCTCTTCCGCAAGATGAAGGCGCTTACCGATGTTTCCCCCTCCGATTTCATCCGAAACTACCGGATGGCGCAGGCCAAGCTACTGTTGGAAACCACCCAGCTGCCCGTGAAAGAAGTGGCTTGGCGGGTGGGTTTCAAGGAACTCTCCCATTTTTCGAAGACCTACCAGAATACCTACGGCATGGCGCCGACTGCCGTCAGAAAGTGAGTTTTCCCCCAGTTTTCCCACTCCTGCAACGAATCTATAACCGATTGCAACGAATCTATAACGCCCGCCGGGTGCGACAGCGCCACCTTTGTACCATCGAACAACTTCTTTCCAAATATGGAGAGGAACGGCCTCACTTCACATTCTCATGTTGCTACTGCCCATATTGATGTTTGGGCAGTTGGCATAAGTTAACCAACACATGAGTTAGGAGATTCTGAAAGCCGCAGAGCGGCGATTATGTTTGTAGAATGCAGCAAATTAAAGGGGTTCAGCCCCAGCGGGGCGACAATCAATCATCGCCCCGCTGGGGCTGAACGTAGATTGTTGCGGTTTCCTACAAACATTGCCGCCGCTCTGCGGCGAAATTGCTGATTCACAGCCCAATAATCTCCGAATTCATGTTGACCAACATTTTTTCATCCTTAAACATTTTCAAAATGAAGAACCTGATTTTCGCTTGCCTTTTTGTATCCCTCTTCTTTGCCTGCAAGGAAACGCCAAAAGATGCCACCACCGAAGCCTCAGCCGCCAGCGCTGATTCCACGGCGATTGCGGATGCCATTCATGGCTTTTACAAATGGTATGGCCCATCCCCCAAAGATGCAGCATACGTGAAGGAGGTGAACAAGCATTACGTCCTTGACCTACCGGAACTGGATAAGTACCTGGCCAACATCAAGTCGAGCGGGTTTGTAAGCACGGAATTGCTGGACAACAGCATGGCTTATTTTAAAACCTGTGAAAAGCTTTGGCAAAACGAAGAAGCTGAAGGTGCTCCAACCGGCCTGGATGCCGACATCTACTTCTGCGCCCAGGATTGGGACCTCAATTTTTGGACAACCTCCCCCGTTCGCATCAACTCCCTTGCCAACGACAGGGCTGCCGTAACCCTGAACGGTACGCACGGCGGAAGCCCGCATGAACAGAATTTTGAACTGAAAAAAGAAAACGGCAAGTGGCTGCTGACCAAAATCGAGTGCGACATGGGCATCAGCGAGGCTGCCCCGGCATCGGCGGAGCAAAGCCTGGTGGAGCAAATGGCCGCTTTTTACACGGGCAGCCTGCCCTGCCCTGATTGCGACGGCATCGAAACCATGCTCACCTTGAACGCCGATGAAAAAAGGACCTTCACGCTGGAGGAGAATTACAAGGGCAAAAAGCCCAAAACGGTGGAATCAAACGGCACATGGACCGTGGCCGGGGAGGTCGTGACCTTGAACGGAAAAGCCGGGGCCACCAAGTACCAAGTTACTGCCGAGGGCCTCGTCAGCCTGAATGCCGACGGCAGCAAGCGGGATGCAGCATCCGCAAAAAAATACCTCCTCAAAAAAGTACAGGGCGAATAAGGACGGGATGCCAGCGGTGACACCTTTTTGAAAGGTGTCACCGCTCCTCCAGTTGCAACGAATTTACAACCGATTGCGACGAATCTGTAACGCCCATCGGGTGCGGCAGCTCCATTTTTGCACCATCGAACGACTTCATTCACAGATAAGGCACTCAACATTCACAAGACCGTTCACCGGGCAACATGCAACCACCGTGGCGCACAGTCCCGGCCATGCACTTGCCCATTATCCAAAAATCTTTGTCATGAAAAAATTTAGACTACTCTTTGCTGTTTTGCTGCTGCCCGTTTTCATGTTTGGGCAGGACAAGGAAACAGTTCTAAACAAGTTGGCTAAGGCCGAAGCGGCCAAAACAGAAGCTGAAAAACAAAAGCAGCTCGCAGTGGACTACGCCAAAGCAAATAACTGCACCGCCGCCAGAGACGCCAAAACCGCCGCCGAAACCGCCGCCAGAGACGCCAAAACCGCCGCCAGAGACGCCAGAGACGCCAGAAATGTTTTCGAAATGATTATTAATGATACCCGAAGTCAACAGTTTCCAGAAGAGATATTAAAATCATTGAGCGCCGAACAAAAAAAAGAATTTGAAGAAGCCACAAAAAAAAGCAGAGCTAAAGAAGACGCCGACTTACAAGAAGCCAGAGACGCCGTCAGCGCCGCCGAAGCCGCCGCCCAAACCGCCCAAACCGCCGCCAATGACGCCACCAAAGCCGCCGATGGCTGCGTCCACAAACCCCAAGGACCGGACAATGAAAAGGTATTCAATGATGCCCTAATATCGGCAGAAGCTGCCAAAAAAGAGGCAATTGAACAATACCAGCTTGCAGAGTCCTATGTCAAAAAAGGCAAATGCACAGAAGCCCGCAAAGCCGCCGACGCCGCAAAAGCAGCTGCCACAAAAGCCGAGGCCGCCAAAGCAGCCGTCTCCGAATACCACGAAAACTCCAAAGCCCTCCACGACGCTGCTAGCACCGCCAGCATGGTTGCCAGTCTCGCCCGCACCGAAGCCGATGGCTGCAAAGACAAAACCACCCCTCCCACACCGCCAGCCACCTCCAAGATAACCATAGTGCCAACCGTAGGAGGCGGAGTAGGTGCCGCCCAACCCAATGCCACTGTTGGCTATTGTTACCATAGAGACAAAGGCTTAGTACCAATTTATGAAAACTCCAATCTCACTATGGGTACGACAATTGGAATGGAGGTAGTAAAGGGCATCTCAATTTTAACAGGCTTAGGCAGTGTGCAGCGTCCTCGCTCCCCTTACGCCAGCTTTGCCTCCTACCGCCCCTCGGCAAGCGGCAACGCTGGCCCTGCCCCAGCGCTGCCGCCAGTGCAAGTCGGCCAACTGAACCTGATGAGCCTGAACCTGGGCGTGAACTACCTGCACCTGAAGGGAGAAGACAGGCACCCGGAAAGGGGCGCCTCCTTCGACAAGAAAATGGTGGAAGTGCTGGCCACCGGGGACTTCTATTTTGTAAACCTGTTGAGGGCCAAGCGGGCCACCAAGGCGCCCAAGGTGTCCCCATTCCTGCGGCTGGGTGCTGGCTTCGGCATCGGCGACCCCAACACGGTCAACGGCGACAAGGACACCAAGAAGGCGAACTTTGCCCTGCCGATGGGCCTTGGGTTCCGGGTGAATGTTTCCAACATGGTGTCCCTCAATTTCGATTATACGAGCAGGGCCACTTTTGGCGATGGCCTCGATGGCGTGGCCTCCTCCACTGGCGGAAAGGACTGGTACGGCGCAGGCGGCCTAGGCCTGAGCTTCCTGCTCGGCAAAAAGGCCAACGACAGTGATGGCGACGGCGTCAAAAACGACGATGACCCCTGCCCGACCGTCGCTGGCACCCTCGGCGGCTGCCCCGACACGGACGGTGACGGCCTTGCCGACCGGGAAGATACCTGCCCCAACGAGGCAGGCGACCAACGCTTCGGCGGCTGCCCGGACACGGACGGCGACGGTGTAGCGAACAACATGGACGACTGCCCCGACGACGCTGGCCTGCGCCGCTTCGCTGGCTGCCCCGACACGGACGGCGACAATATCATTGACAAAGAGGACAGGTGCCCGACCGTCGCTGGCCTCGCCGCCATCAACGGCTGCCCCGACGCCGACCGGGATGGCGTCACCGACGACAAGGACGACTGCCCGAGCGACCCCGGCTCGACTGAGCAAAATGGCTGCCCAGACACCGACAACGACGGGATTGCCGACAGCAAGGACGAGTGCCCGAATATCTTCGGCCCTGGCAAATTCAACGGCTGCCCCGACACCGACGAAGATGGTATTGCAGACCCGAAGGACAAATGCCCGAACTTGAAAGGTGCTGTCAGCAATGAGGGTTGCCCCGAAATAGATGCGCAAGACAAAGCGGTGCTCGACAAGGCCATGCGCAACGTCAAGTTCAGGACAGGCAGCGCCGAGTTGTTGCCTGCTTCCAAAAAGTACCTTGACCAAATTGCGGAGGTCATGTCACGCTACAAGGGTTTCAAGCTATCCATTGACGGCTACACCGACAACGAAGGACCTGCCGCATCCAACCAATCGCTGTCAGAATCTCGTGCAAGGGCTTGCTACGATTACCTTTCAAGCATTGGCGTACAGACGTCGCTCATGACCTATAAAGGCCACGGCCCGACCAACCCCATCGGTGACAACAGCACCGAGGAGGGTCGCCTCAAAAACAGGCGGGTAGAGTTCACGCTGATACCTCAGTAGAAGGAAGCCAAAAAAGATAATTGTGTTAAATTTTTAACGGTATTGAAATGGGTTAGGGGGCAGCTCAAGCTGCTGCCCTAACTTTTTAACCATGGCGATGGTGTTCCTCCTTCAAGGATTGTAGTGGTGAAGCTATTTGCCTTTGCCGCAAGCAATCATGGCATTTTTTGCAGGTCATGCCTCATTCCTTTTGCCCTGCAACGATTATCCAACCGATTGCAACGAAAATTTAACCATCTGAGCAGTTCCGAGCGATAGCCTTGAGAACCCGCTCATCAACGTTGTGCCATGACATACTATGCGTTTTTATTTGCCATCGTGTTGCTGCCTTATTTTATGGTAGCCCAAAACGAACCCAAGTCTTTGACTGGCCTGCCCGATTCCTACAACCCTTGGAGCGGAGGGGTGTTTGTTGGCCATTCAAATTACTGGGGAGATTTGGTGAAGGGCTACCCTTTGTTTGACAACAGCGAACCGGCCTTTGGCGCAATGATCACCTACCAGGTATCACCAAGTTTGGGGGTCAGGGGAAGCCTGAACTATGGCAAGCTAAAGGGCATGGGCAATATTGCGGGCCGTCAGGCGAGTTTCAAGCGTACCGTTTCAGAGCTTTCGTTGTTCCTCGAGTATGATTTTTTGGGCAGGCGGCGTTTCGGAGGCACTACGCTCAGACGAACTTTTTCGCCCTATTTGGTAGGTGGGTTTCTGGGCATAGGTTATGGTGCCCCGCAATATTCCAATGAACTGAAGGATGGCAGTAAAATCAGCTTTGCACTGCCTTTTGGCATAGGCGTCCGTTATGACATCAATAGCCGCTGTTACGTTGCAGTGGAGCATGTTTCGAGGTTGTTGTTTAATGGTAGCATGGACGGTATCATCAGAACAGGCCCCGGTGCTCGAAACAATGACTTCATCAATTTTGGTGGGGTTAGGATTGGCTTCAACTTTGGCTCAAAAGACCCCGACAAGGACGATTTTATAGGTAATGATGACGAGTGCCCGACCATCGCTGGCACCATCAAAGGCTGCCCGGACGCCGATGGCGACAAAATACCAGACAAGGACGATGCCTGTCCGCACATAGCAGGCAAAAAACGCTTTGATGGCTGCGTGGACACGGACGGCGACGGCATCCCAGACCCAGCAGACAAATGCCCTAAAGACAAGGGCCTGCGACGGCATTCCGGTTGTCCCGATACCGACAACGACCAGATTATTGACCTAGATGACCTTTGCCCAACCGTGATTGGAATCCCTTCCATGCAAGGTTGTCCGGACGCCGACCGTGACCACATCACAGATGACAAGGATAAATGCCCGGAAGACCCTGGCCCGCAATTATTCGATGGCTGCCCGGACAGCGACAAAGATGGCCTGCCCGACCATAAGGACAGCTGCCCGGAAGCCCTTGGTCTGGCAGCGTTCAACGGTTGCCCCGACACTGACGGCGACGGAGTGGTGGACCCCAAAGACAAGTGCCCGAACTTGAAAGGCCCTGCCAACAAAAATGGTTGCCCGGAAATTGAAGCGGTAGACAAGGCGGTGCTCGACAGGGCCATGCACAATGTTAGTTTTCGCAATGGCAGTGCCGAGTTGTTGCCCATCTCCAAAACCCACCTTGCAGAAATTGCGGAGGTCATGTCACGCTACAAAGACTTCAAGCTTTCGATTGATGGCTATACTGACAGTGCTGGCCCTGCCGCTTCCAGCCAATCTATGTCGGAAGCCCGTGCAAGGGCTTGCTACGATTACCTTTCAAGCATCGGCGTTCGAGTGTCGCAGATGAAATTTGCTGGCCACGGCCCAACCAACCCCATCGGTGACAACAAAACCGAGGAAGGCCGACTCAAAAACAGGCGGGTGGAGTTCACGCTGACACCTCAATAAATCGGCTTTGCCGTCGCTGTTTGCTTTTTCGTTTACCCAACCAAACTGGTGCTGGTAGCCGTCTTGAAAGTTGTAACTAAACAAGTCAGCATGAAAAAAGCAATTTCGACATTAATGTTTGCAACGGCACTCTTGGCTTTTGCTTGTCAAAAATCCGATGAAGACACCACCATCATCCCATGTACCAGCGACTGCCTGTTCACGGTGAGCAATGCCGAAGGCGTCATGGTAAGGATGGACTGTTTTGACCGATACGGCATCCAACTTGAAAATCCCAGCACCGGCGATGTGGACATTCAGTTCATTTACGGCATACCCGACGAGCTACCCAGCAATTTTGAGGTGCAAGATAAAGAAGTCATTTTCAGCGCCGCTTTCCGTCCGAATTCGTTGACGCCGCAGTTCCCCGACCCAAGCTTCGACATGCAGTCGCTTTACCAAATCAAGCTTGAAAAAATCAGGGAAAGGAACTAGAAAAGTCATTGCGACAAGCCACTTGAAATCTCCAATTTTGGCAGTAAACCAACGTTATTCTGCCAAACATGCATCCGGCCACTTATAGAAATCCTTCCATTGAAGTCCTGGGCTTACGGGTAGATGAGCCCATCACCATGCTTACGGACGTGTTGGTGACGGTCATTTGTTGGTGGGCTTTTTACCAATTGGGCAAAATCAAGCCCAGCAGCGGAGCAGCTAAAGAGAATACCGAAAAAAACGCCATCCTCCAATTAATTCGGTTCTATTTTCTGACGATGGGGATGTCCACCTTGCTGGGTGGGCTTATCGGCCACAGCTTCAACTACGCCCTGAATGTTTACTGGAAAATTCCCGGCTGGTACGTCAGCATGATTTCCGTGGCATTGCTCGAACGAGCGGCCATCTTTCAGGCGTTTCCGTTGATTAGACCGGGGCTCGCCCGGTTCTTCTCCGTGCTGAACTTGGTGGAGCTGCTGTTTTTCCTCGTCATGTCCGTTGTCACCATGAATTTTTACTTCGTACTCGCCCATGCCGCTTATGGCATCCTCATCGTGACGGGCGGTTTCCGAGGTTATGTTTACTGGCGCACCCGCCACGAGGGTAGTCGCCTTTTCTTGATTGGCATACTCTGGGCCACCATCGGAGCGCTCTTTTTTGTCAACAAATGGGCCTTGAGCGTCTGGTTCAACCACATG
Source organism: uncultured Saprospiraceae bacterium (assembly GCA_964442355.1). Classification (GTDB taxonomy): domain Bacteria; phylum Bacteroidota; class Bacteroidia; order Chitinophagales; family Saprospiraceae; genus UBA6168. The sequence goes on from CAYTZS010000056.1 coordinate 17,579, forward strand.
GACATCGCTCACGTGACGATGGGTATCGGCTGCTGGTATTTTTACGCTGGTGGGCGGCACGCTATCGAAGGTGAGCAGAACACTGAACAGCGCAGCTTTTCAACAAGACACATGGTGACGACATGACCAGCTTGGCATCCAAGCTCATCCTTCCTCAGTCAATTCCTCTTTTAAATGCCGGTTCACGGCAATGCTGGCATTCAGTTCAAAGCCGATTTGCAGGATTAAACAGTTGAGCTGAATCCAAAGCATGAGCACGATGATGGTGCCAATGGAGCCGTAAACCTTGTTGTAGGTATTGAAGGCATTTACATAAAACGAAAAGCCCAGCGACGTGAGGATGGACAGGATGGTGGCCAACGTGGCGCCGGGCGTTATCCACTTGAAGCGGGTTTTGGTGGCTGTGCCGTAACGGTAAATCAGTGCGATGCTGAAGTAAAACAGGGTGAGAATAACCGCCCACCGGAACACCCCAATGACGGCTTCGGTGGTGAGGTCAAGTTTGAAAAAGTCGGTCAACCAGTTGATGATGAGGTCGCCGAGGATGATGAGCACGACCGAGCCAGCCAGCAGCAGGCCAAGCTGGAGCGTCAGGCCGATGGCAATGAGCCGCTTTTTCCATCCCGGCCGCTTGCGAAAGGTTTTGTGGTGCGCTTTTTCAAAGCCTTCCATCATGGCCATCATGCCGTTGGAGGAGAAGTAGAGAGCCAACACAAAACCCAACGAGAGGAAGCTGGAGCTGGGTTTGACGAGTTCTTTGATGGTGACTTGCAGTTCCTTTCCAGCATCATTGGGCATGATGAGGTTAATATAGCCGTTGATTTCATGCTCGAAAGTCTCGTAGATGGGCAAGTAAGTGGCCACCGTGAACAGGAAGATGATGGCCGGAAACAAGGACAGAAAGAAGCTGAACGCCATTGCGTTTGCCCTCGAAAACAGCGTGATGCGCTTGGATTCGTTTATCACGAACACTGCCACGTCAAAAATGGGCACCCCGAAAAACCCGGGCAGCGAGGTGCGCTTCGACCAATTCAGCGCTGCCACCACCCAAGGGTGTTGCTCGAAAGCTTCGACGATTTGTTGGTAAGTTGGCAGTCGCACAATGGCTGGAATTTGAAAATCAAGAAAACGGGGCTTGCAAAAAGCAGGGGCAAATGTAGGGAAATGCCGTGTTTGATAGGCTTGATTTGTTTGTGGAGTTTGATTGGCCCCCATTCCTTACCAAAAAGCAAATGGTTTACGGGCTTCGCTTACTTTTGCGTTCTTGTTTGAAAAAACAGTTTGCCGCCGTTGAAAAAGTTAGACAAACTCCTCATCACGTCATTTGTACCGCCATTCATCGTGACGTTCTTCATCGCACTCTTCGTGTTTGTGATGCAGACGCTGTGGCTGTACATCGACGAGATAGCGGGCAAGGGCGTGGGCTTTTTCCTGCTCACCGAGTTGGTCGCTTACCTGTCGGTGAGCATGATTCCGCTTTCGCTACCAGTGGCGGTGCTCATCTCTTCGGTGATGGTGCTGGGCAACCTCGCCGAGCGCTACGAGCTGTCGAGCATGAAGTCAGCGGGGGTTTCCCTCTGGCGCACGATGCGGCCACTGATGGTAGTCACGGCGTGCATTGCGGTGCTGTCGTTTTTTTGCTCCAACTATTTCATCCCCGTTTCCAACCTGAAATTCAAGAGCCGACTCTACGACATCCGGCAGCAGAAGCCCGCCTTGAGCTTGGAGGAAAGCCTTTTCAACCAAGATTTTCAGGGGTTTTCCATCCGCATCGGCGACAAGCTACCGGACAACAGTACCATCCGTGACGTCATTTTGTACGACAACGGCGAGGCCAGCCAAGGCCGCCTGAGCATGGTAGCTGCCGACAGTGGGCAGATGTACGGCTCCGAGGACAATAAGTATTTTGTGATGCAACTCTTTGAGGGTCAGCAAATTGCGGAGCCAAAACCCATCACCAAGTCGGGCAAGCGCAACTACCCAATGATGCGCACCACTTTCACTTCGTGGACCAAGGTATTCGACCTTGACCAGTTCGAGCTGGACCGCACGGACGAGAACCTCTTCAAGTCGCACCACACGATGTTGAGCAACCGCCAGCTGCTGGTGGCCATTGATTCCATTGACCAAGAAATCGTGGACCGCAACGCCAGGATGGCCGAAAGCAACACCCGCCATTTTTATTTCCTCAACAAATTGGCGCAGGAAAAGAACCGGGAAAAGAAGAAACAGGAGTCGTTAGAGAATAGGGCAAAAATTGACTCCATGATTTCGGGCAAAAGTGATACGACTATCACCAAGCCACCCATCAAACCGAAAGCAGAAGAAGACACGGCAGCGGCGTCAAAATCCAAGGCTGTACTGCCCGGAAAGCAGTCAAGCGCTCGCCCAATGCCCCAAAAAGCGCCCCTCAAAAAACAACCTGACGTTCAACAAAATAATACCCAACTGAAAAAACCAGAAGAAACCACCTTCAAACAAGTCATCGAAAAACCGCTCAACGAGTACAAATCCATCCTCGAAACTTTCGAGCTCAACAGGCAGAGGGAACTGGCAGACCGGGCCATCAACCCCATCAAAGTCGTAAAAGAGCAAGCTGAATCTGCCCTGCGCTCCCTACAAAAAACCAAAGAATCGAGGGTAAAGCACGTCTTTGAGTTCCACTCCAAGTTCAGCTTGGCGATGGCCTGCATCATCTTCTTGTTCGTGGGTGCACCGATGGGCGCCATCGTGCGCAAGGGCGGTTTTGGGTGGCCGCTGCTCATCTCCATCGTGTTCTTCATGCTGTTCATCGTCATCAGCATCTTCAGCAAAAACATTGCGGAGCGCTTCGTGATTGACGCCGTGGTAGCAGCTTGGATGAACTGCCTGGTGGTGTTCCCAATGGGCTTGGCGCTTACCTACTGGGCGATGCGGGACATGGGGTGGTCGCAGATTGTGGAGCAGTTGAACCCGAAGCGGCTTTGGAAAAGGAAGTAGGTATAATCCTGAAGATTGAAAAAAGGAACGGGTCATAGCATGGCTGCTACGACCCGTTCCTTTTTTCACTAAATAGCTGATATCCAGCCATTTAATTGTCATTTAAAAAATGGTGACCCCGCCTGGACTTTAACCCCCACTTTTCATACTTTCCCATACCTTTTCATTTCGTTCAAAAACCCCAGCAAATAAAGGGGTTGCGACTTGCGCCGTGTTGCTCCGGTGGGTAACTTTGTAACCGTATTGACAAGATTTTACCCAACAGTTTACCCAACAAAAAGAGGCAACAATGGCAAACCTTACCTTTTACCCCGTGCGGCGCACAGGGCAGAAACCCACTGACACTACTTCAATCATGTGCGAGGCACGTTACCGGGTTGGCTCGGAGGAGCGACGGTTACGGTTCACAGTACCGGACATCAAAATCAAGGTCAGGCATTTCTCAAACCAGCGGGTGATTCCACAGGCAGCGCACAGTTCATCCATCAACGACCGTCTGGCAGCAATTGAGCAACGGTTTGATGTGTTGCTGCATACCTTCCACAATGCAGGTGAGTTCCCCGCCCCGGAGGAGTTCAAGGACAGCCTACTGGCAAAAGAGGTGGTTAAGGAGCGCAAAGGTGTTCACGAGGGCATCCAGAGCTATTTGGAGCATATCAAGAACGTTGGTGGAACTGCTGGATACCATGCAAACGTGAAGGTTTGCCTGAATGAGTTGGCAAGGTTTGAGGCCAAGACAGGCTACCAAGTGAGCTACTCCAATATGAACCTCACCTTTTTCGGCAAGTACATGGCACACCTCCGGGAGAAGGGGCTGGCTCACAACACCATTGCCAGATATATCAAGAGATTGAAGTTGTTCCTGAAACACGCCGCCCGGCCAGATGTGGGGTGGAGCATTTACAGCCACTACGAAGGGTTCAAGTTTACGGAGAAGTCAGTGCCAAAGGATAACCTCACAGAGGAGGAAATACAGCGCCTCTGGGAATTGAAGTTTGCCAGCAACGAAACGGGTCTCGAAAAGGCAAGGGATTGGATTGTGTTGGTCACTCAACTTGGCATCCGCAATGGTGACTGGAACAAGGTCACAAAAGAGAACCTCGTGCAGGTGGACGGAGGCATGGACTTGGTAATCAGCCAAACACAAAAGACCGGGGTGCAGGTGGTAATCCCCCTCTCTCAACTTGCCTTTGAGGTACTCTCCAAACATGGTTTGAATATGCCCGACCCGCAGACCAACCAAGTGTTCAACCGCCGTTTGAAGTCACTGGCTGAAAAGGCTGGCATTTCCAAGAACATCAGCACCCACACTGCCCGGCGCTCCTTTGCCTCGAACATGGAACGTGCCGGGCATCCCCGCCAATGGATTATGAAGATAACCGGGCATTCCAAAGAGGACGTGTACTTGCGGTATGTGGGCATTGAAGGGGAGGAAAACGCAGCCCGAATCCGCAAGGGTGACGCCCGTTTCCAACTGACCGCCACCAAAGGCGGGGCGAAGGTGGTGGAGTTCAAAACCAAAACGGCGTAGGGGCATGGAATGGTCAAACGTGCAAACCGAAACATGGAGGCAGGTCAGGGATTTGTCAGCGTTCATCCGGGAGGCCGGGTTCGACGTGAAGGCTGTAAAGGCCACCCATACGATTGAACCATACGGGGGCATCACTGCTGACGGTGTACGTAAGGCCGCTAACGAGCAGAAAGATGGTGCGCTCTATGAGCGGGAGTTCAAACAAATGCTCACTTTGTTTGAGGGAGGCACTTTCCAAAAGGCTGGTGAGCAGTACCCGGATGGAAGTCAAAAAGTTAAGCTCAACTTATTGAGGGCAGATATTGAGCAGGGAGGGAGGAGCGGCAAATACGAATATGCAGATTGGCACTTGCAACTCTTAGGAACAATCGAGCAGTTGGAACTACTGGCTACAATGGTTGACATTCCAGAATTGGCAACCTTTGAAAGTGTGCGCTCACAACCACAGCCCGGTTCGAGTTCAGCACATGGAGAGCCACTGGCTAAAGAGAAGATTTACCCCGCCCAAACAGTAGATTTTGTGGACATTTTCAAAGACCAAGATGATTCAAACCGGGTTATCAAGGCTCTGAGAAAAATGAACCTTGTTACCCCAGAGGGAACATTCATTGCAAAAGGCAAAGGCTGGCAAGTAGCCGCCATTGTGAATTGGTTGAGGGGTGAAGGAAAGATAGTAACCCATTGTCTGGATGAACCAAGTTGGGGAGCATTTAATGGCCGATTAGGGTCAAAAATTACCATCCAGATTTACCGCAAGAAGGGAGAAACTCAAGGCAACTCCATCAAGTACAGAAGCTGCATCAACGACTTCATAAATGCCTATATTGAACCAAAATGAGTGAGAAAATTACCAAGTGGTAACGCTGGTAATAGTGGTAACGCTCACTCCAAAATCTTTGCGGCATTGTTCATCAAATCAATGCCCAATGAGAGACAACAGACTTGTGCTGCTGACCGTCGAGGACGTGGAAACCATAGTCATTTCGGCGCTACATTCAGTTTTTGACTACCGGGAACGGCAGCAAACTAAAGAGGCACGACCTGCCAAACAACAGCCTTCAAACAGTGCGGCCAAAATCAAGACCTACACTTCCCGTGAAGTGGAGAGCCTATTCAACATTTCCAGAACCACACGCCGGGCATGGGAGCGCAAGGGGCTACTCCGTGCCGTGTCCATCGGTGGGCGCAAGAAGGTTTTCAACGGCGAGGAAGTTGAGGCATTGCTGAACCAAAACCCCAATGCCCTATGAAACCACTGGCCTTCCTGTACCATGAAATCCATCCCGATGTGCTGCAAAGGGTCGAGGGTGGTAGCTACTTGCCTGACATCGTGCGCTACGAGAAACCGGGCAGGGGTGACTATCACAGCCGTTGCCGTTGGATGCTCGTCACCGTGGACGGCGAGATGATAACCGGGTTGAGAAACTTGATTGCAAACGTGTTCTGTGGTGACGTAAAGGGGAACGACAAAAAGAAATCCCTTCTGGTAGCCCTTTACAACCGTGACCCGCACACCTACCGTGAATCGTTCACGCTGTTTCTTTTCGAGGGGTTTTGCCCAAAACCGAAAGAGCAAAAAGGGTTTGCTGAAAAGTGGGTCAAACGCTACTGGCAAGAAAAATACAGTGCCGAGCAACCTGCCTAAAATTCAGCCCACAGAGCGCCATTCACTGGCCTACCTATGCCATTGCACTACCACCGCCGTGAACATTCTGCATAGTAGCCACGAATGGCCGGAATGGTGTGCGATGCGCCTTCAATCAGTCACCGTCTGGGGTCAAAAAGTACAAAAAGTACAACGCCCATAAAAAAGGGAACACTGCCCGTTGCTCATGGACTTCATCAGCCTTGAAACGACTACCTACTGCCCAGACCGGGTGCGCTCGTTTGTGGGTGGGCTGACTGGCCACCACGTCGAGGACACGGGTGAGGTGCTGCCCTACGCCAATAGGGAGCATCGGCACTTGCATTTCAGGCTGAATGAAAGGCGGGGAATATTGGGCATCAATGGCTCAATCCACCGCTACTGGCAGGGCAGCAACGTTGAGCGGTTCGACTATTTCCAGTTTGTCAATGCAGTCAACCAACTGTGCATAGGCATCGGCACAGCGCCGGGCATGGTGACAGTACACTCGTTAGAGTTCGGGGTGAACGTGCCTACCTCCGTTCCGGCATCTGAAATCATTGGCAACCTCTCCCACTTCAAAAACCCCGTTACCCGGTTTGAGCGAATGAAGAATGAAAGGGCAAAGAGCGGGGAAGTGGGCAGGGTCATTGGCAAGGTACATGAGACAAGTGAGTGGGATTTGAAGGTTTACGATAAGGGCAAACAATACGGCCTAACAGCAAATCTTTTGAGGGTAGAAATCAAGGTCAGACGGATGCGGTGTTTGGGCAAATGGGGGATGCAGGTTCATTCGCTGGCTGACCTGCTCAATCCTTGTGCATGGCAGAAGTTGGGCGAGGAACTTTTGCGTAGGTTTGACGAAACTCGGTTCATCAATAAACCCGTTGCAGGTATGAAAATAGAAGATGCTAAGTTGATGCTGGCCTCCGAACCCTATTGGAAGTGGGTGAAGGAAAACCACCTCCCGACCTACAAAAAGGAACTAACCCGGTTGAAAGAATTAGAAGAATCACACCCCCACGCCCAGCCCTTCAAAAAGGAATTGAGGGAAGCAATCAGCAAAGAGGTCGAGCTAATGGCGTTCCCAGAACTTGACAGCCCGGCAAGGCCAGAGAGTGACCTTTGCCCACAACCAACAGCAACCAAAAAATCCCCAAAGTCACACCAGTGTATAGTGTGACTTTTCGGAAAACGCACCTTCGACCGGATTGAAGAAATTGCACTGGCCGGGGTCACTTTCAAAGGCCATCTGCGCACGGGAAACCGTGTGGATTTTTACCCACTGCACTGGTTGAGCTCCTTTGCTGAATGTCAGCACGGAAGGGCATCGGTGCCAAATGCAGTTCAACATGGAAAAGGAATCAAAACCCGGAAAGGCAGCGCAGCAAAGAGACCGCCATTTGAAAAAGGTCAAGGCGTTCTGTGAGACATACGCCACTGGCCAGTACACCATGACCGAGGCATTGAAGGCAGTGGGCATTGGCAGCGCCCGGTCGTTCTACTCATGGCGGGACTTGTACCCAGAGGCACTGGCCATGTACGAGCAGGCAAAACAGGAAAAGGAAACAGCCTACACCCACGACATACGGGAGCGGTGCATGACTTCCTTTCAGAAGCTCGTCACCGGGTATGAGTACGTCGAGGTGAAGAATGAAGGGCGCTCCGTTGAGGTTAAGAACGATGCAGGTGAGGTGGTGGAAACCCGGTTCGTGGTCACGAAATCATCCCAGACCCGCAAACACGTACCACCAAACGCTGGTGCGGTCATCTTCGGTCTGGTGAATACCATGCCTGAAACGTTCAAAAATCAACGTAGAGGGGCTGGGAATGAGCCGGAGGGCAAAGGTCAGGGCAACGTGCTACCTTACACTGGGTTCAGGTTCATCATCGGGGGCATGGAAATGGAAGATGAAGGTTTGGAATGAATTGCCATGTAAGTAGCTGCGAACACATTGGAGGGCTATATTTGCAGCCTACACCGTTCCCCGTTGTTTTTGTTGTCTCTTTGGGTAAATTTTGGGGAACGGTTTTTTCATTTACTTTCAGCCCTTGCGTTCAACAACATCAACTTGTGCAGTCAGGGAAACCGAACCCTTTGAGAACTTCTCACCTATGCTGTAAATCCTCACATCTTCAACTTTATATCCATTCGACTTTAGTGCGTTCACCAGTGCTGGCATTAGCGCATCTATTTGAAAATCATGGTGTTCAATGCCCTTTTTTGTAACCAAATCAAAAAGGACATGAGGCTCGGTTGCGGTCATTGTGGCCTCATAGGTGAATTTGTGGGTCGAGTTGGTCAAGAGTTCAATCTTGAAACCAAAGTCAGTTCCATGAATCCTCTCGGTGTGGTTGAAAGTCTCTTTTGCCATAGTATGTAATTTGATGATTTGATAGGCGGGTAGCGCAATTCTACCCAACAGACTACCCAACAAAACGGAAATTATTGAGAAAAAAAAAAAAGGGCAACTCATTCAAAATCAACGAGTTACCCC
>CAYTZS010000057.1:0-26053 GCA_964442355.1 uncultured Saprospiraceae bacterium
TTCCTATTGTTAATTCCTAAAACTGACAGCTATGGGCGGAACGCCCCAAACCCCTGTCTTAGGAAATGTCAATGTTTATTGGTAACGTTTGTGGGACGCTTGGCTACTGGCTTTCATCGAGGTTCAGGGCGTGCAGCAGCCGGTGCAACGCTGGCGCTACGACGATGGAAACGGCTGCCAAAAACGCAATGCCACTGTACAGCGCATAAAAAGCGGCGAAGAGCTTGCAGCCATCGCTGCTTACCTCCTTGCCCGGCCCCATGCCCGTGAGAATCATGGCGGCGTTGTAGAAACCATCTACGAGGGACAAGTCGCCCAAGGCGCAATAGCCCAAAGTGCCAACGCCCAGCGAAAAGCCAATGAGCAGCGAACTGGCAAGGAAGTACCGGAATATCCGGCGGCGGAACTTGGCAGGGTGGGCAAGGGGCTGCTTTTTGTGCTCGAATTTCATACAGACAATTTTTTGGCGAAATTAGCCCAAGTTTTTTCCAAAAATCATAAAACAAGCCATGCAACAAGCCACCTTCTTCGCCCTTATTGCTATGCTCTTTGCCGGGCTTACTTCCGTTATTGCCAAGATGGGCCTGAAAAACGTCAGTGGTGACGCCGGGCTGGCCGTGCGCACGGTCTTCGTCTTTGCGCTCGTCTGGGCCAATGCCATTCTTTTCCGGCACTTGAAGGACTTCAAGGCGCTGACCATGAACGACGTGGGTTTTCTCGCCCTGTCCGGCGTGACCACCACCTTGTCTTGGATTTTTTACTACAAGGCCATCAAAATAGGCAACGTGTCGGAAGTGGCGCTGATTGACAAGGCGAGCATTTTGATTACGTTGCTGCTCTCCTTCGTGGTGCTGAAAGAGCCGTTCACCTGGAAGATACTGGCGGGCGGCGGCCTGATGCTGGCCGGGCTTTGGGTGCTGACGATGAAGTGAAGAGTTTAGAAAGTTTAGAGGGTTTAGTTTTGCATTTCTAAACCTCCGAAACCCTTTAAACCTCCTAAACTTTCTATGGAAATCACCGAAGTATTCTACCCACACACCCGCCAAGACTGGCGCAACTGGCTCGCCGAGCACCACCTGACCAAGCAGGAAATCTGGCTGCGCACCTTCCGCAAGGCCACCGGAAAACCCTCGCTTCCCTACGACGAGATGGTGGAAGAGTGCCTTTGCTTCGGCTGGATAGATGGCACGGTGAAGAAGTACGACGAGGAGAGCACCGTGCAGCGCATCACGCCTCGTCGCAAGAAGAGCTTTCTCAGCGAACTTAACCGCCAGCGCATTTGGAAATTGCAACGCCTTGGCCGGATGACCCCGGCGGGCATCGCTCCCATCGAATCTCAAATCGGCGCACTGGACGACCCGCTCGTCATCCCGGACTGGATACGGGCGGCGCTGCAACAAGACGAGCAGGTTTGGCGCAATTTCGAGGCATTTCCCCATTTCTACAAAAGGCTGAAGGTGATGTGGATTAGCGAGAACCTTACTCCCAGCCGCCAAGCGGAGGCTGACAAGCGCTTGGCCTATTTCGTCAAAATGACGGCGCAGGGGAAACGATATGGGACGGAGCCGATGAGGGATATATAGCAATGCTAAGCCTGTAGGTTTGCTCCTACGTGAAATACCCAATTGATTATATTTACCCCCAAAACAAACACCGTATGAAATCTTACTACTTCCTCCTGCTTTTCCTTTCCATTTTCACGCAATTTAATTGCAAAAACGAGGGGAATACCCCTGCAACCACCGAACCTGCTGCCGACACTACCCAAGTGCAGCCGGAAGTGGGCGTGCAAATGATTCCCATCGAAACGCCAGCGGGCAAGTACAACGTCTGGACTCGCAAGTTCGGCGACAACCCAAAAGTGAAAGTGCTGCTGCTGCACGGCGGCCCTGCGATGGGCTGCGAGTACATGGAGTGCTTCCGGGATTTTTTCCCGCAGGAGGGCTTTGAGTTTTATGAGTACGACCAGCTCGGCTGCAACCGCTCGGACAAGCCCGACAACGACGACCTCTGGACGACTGCCCGGTACGTGGAGGAAGTAGAGCAGGTGCGCCAAGCCCTCGGCATGACGAAGGACAATTTCTACATCCTCGGCAACTCGTGGGGCGGCATCCTCGGCATGGAATACGCCCTGAAATACCAGGACAACCTAAAGGGGCTGATTGTCAGCAACATGCAAGGCAGCATCCCGGAATATGCAAAGTATAATGCCATCCTGCGTGGCCAGATGCGCAAGTCGCTGGTGGACAGCCTCGAAGTGTTCGAGAAGAAAGAGGACTTCAAAAATCCGGGTTACATGGACTTGGTGATGAAGGAATACTACACGAAACATATCTGCCGCCTGCCGGAATGGCCCGATGCGGTCAACCGCTCCTTCGCCCACATGAACGAGCACATCTACGTGCTGATGCAAGGCCCCAGCGAGTTCAAAGTGGGCGGCCGCCTGCTCACTTGGGACATCATGGACAAGCTAAAAACCATCAAGACGCCTACCCTGATGATTGGTGCCAAGTACGACACGATGGATCCCGCAGCAATGGAAGCCATGAGCAAAATGGTGCAGAAAGGCCGCTACCTCTATTGCCCGGAAGGCTCGCACCTGAGCATGTGGGATGACCAGAAGAACTACTATCCGGGGGTGGTTCAGTTTATCAAAGATGTGGATGGGGGGAAGATGTAGTTTGCAGTTCGACAGTTGGCAGTGGGCAGTCAGTTCGACAGTTGTTTAGTCAGTGCCAAGATGAACGGCAAAAGACTAAATGACTACCGAAACTGCTCACTGACTGCCAACTGCCGAACTGCCAACTAAATAACCTTGTTCCCCACAAACGCCATAAACTCCTCTCGTTTCCCCTTGCTCACGGGCAGTTGCTCCTTGCCAATATGCAGCAGGTTCCCCTCGATTTTTTGCACGGCGTCGATGTTCACAATGTACGTGCGGTGAATGCGGATGAACTTCGCCGCAGGCAACTCCTCCTCCAGCCGCTGCATGGCCAGCCTTGCCACGATGCGCTGCGTGGGCGTGTGAATGCGGACGTACTCCCGCAGGCTTTCAATGAAAAGGATGTCCCGGAAATTCACCTTGACGATTTGGTGGTCGGTTTTTACGAAGAAATAGTCACTGGCTTCTGCCTGACTGCCAACTTTGGACTGCGGACTGCCTACCAACTTGCTCACCGCCCGGTAAAACCGCTCGAACTCGATGGGCTTCAGCAAATAATCCAGCACGTCCAGTTCATAGCCTTCAAGGGCGAACTCAGAGTAGGCCGTCGTCAGCACCACGGCGGGTGGGTTTTTGAGCATCCGCAGGAGTTGCAGTCCGGTGAGGTCGGGCATCTGGATGTCGAGGAAGAGCAGGTCCACTTTGTTTTCCGACAAAAAACTGCGGGCGCTCATGGCATTGTGGGCGATGCCGACCACGGTCAGTTCGGGTATTTTGGCACCGTAAGCGGCTAACAGTTCGGTCGCTGGCTTCTCGTCGTCCACGATAAGGGTTCGATATTGAAACATTTTGTGATAATTTTGATAAAAATATGCACGTATTTGGTTTTAAAACCTAACTTTCGCCGCTCAACCAACTGCCATGCCGACCGTCAAATTTACGTACGCCCTGCGGCGTTTTTTTCCAAATCTTAAAGACACGGAAGTGTCCGACCAAGACTTGCCCAATCTCCTGCGCAGCATTGACGGCCACTATCCTGGCATCCGCAATTACATCGTGAACGAACGGGGCGCATTGCGCAAGCACGTCCTGATTTTTATTGACGGCGAACAAATCAACGACCGGGAAAAACTTAGCGACCAATTTACCGCTGCCAGCGAAATATACATCATGCAGTCGTTGTCGGGCGGATGATTCTTTGGTTGATAAGGGTTTATAAAGTTGATAAGGGTTGATTGCCCGCATTACTTCGGACTCCCATCAACTTCATAAACCCTTATCAACTTTTATCAACCAAAATTAAATCACTCGACATGAAACAAACCCTCCTCCTCGGCACCCGAAAGGGCCTCATCGTTTGCCGCAAAAAGCACGGCAACTGGAAAATCACAGACTTGCATTTCGAGGGCGTGCCCGTCTCCATCGCCTACGCCGACGAGCGCAACGGCACCTGGTGGGCCTGCCTCGACCACGGCCACTGGGGCGTGAAGCTCCACCGCTCCAACGACGAAGGCCGTACTTGGCCGGAAGTCACCGCCCCCGCTTACCCCGAAGGCACGGAAGTCAAGCCCGGCGAAGCTGCTACTACCCGCTACCTCTGGGCGGTTCAGCACGGCGGCGTCACCAACCCCAACCGCCTCTGGGTGGGCACCGAGCCGGGCGGCCTGTTCCGCAGCGACGACGGCGGCGAGAACTTCCAACTCATCGAATCACTCTGGAACCATCCCAGTCGGGAGAAGGGCTGGTTCGGCGCTGGCCGTGACTTTCCCGGCATTCATTCCATCATCGTTGACCCACGAAACGAGGATAGGCTGCTGGTCGGCGTCAGCGTGGCGGGGGTTTTCGAGACAACCGACGCTGGAAAAACCTGGACCGTGCGCAACAAGGGCATGACCGCCGAATACCTGCCCGACCCAAATGCGGAGGTGGGGCAAGACCCGCACATAATCGTCGCAGCACCCTCGAACCCCAACGTGATTTGGCAACAAAACCACTGCGGCATCTTCCGCTCCACCGATAGCGGCCACAACTGGCAGGATGTTTCCGATGCGAACGGCATCGCCAAGTTTGGCTTCGGCATCGCCGTGGCGCACGACAACCCCGACCAAGCGTGGGTGGCCCCCGGCACCAGCGACGAGAAGCGGGTGGCCTTCCACAACGCCCTCTGCATCTGTCGCACCGACGACGGCGGGAAGTCGTGGCAGGCGTTCCGAAAGGGTTTGCCGCAGGAAAATTGCTTCGACATTGCCTATCGCCACGCCCTCGCCGCTGCTGGCGACGATGTGGTTTTTGGCACGACGACGGGGAATGTGTTCACTTCCGGCGACCGGGGGGAAAGCTGGGAGGTGTTGAGCAATTATTTGCCGATGGTGTATTCGGTGCAGTTTTGTTGATGCAGGGTGATTGCACACGGATGACACGGATTGGACACGGATAGCATTCAAAAAATCCGTGTCCAATCCGTGTCATCCGTGTGCAATTTCAAGTCTAAGTTGGACGGAATAAATTCCGCCCTCCGCTTTTTGCGCCAGTTCGTAGCGGTTGGGGTAGGCCAAATCGAGCAGCCGCTGGGCATTTTTTAATCCAAAGCCTTCGTCATCTCCGAATTTCTCAATTTCTAATTTCTCAATTTCCTTAAAGCTGTTCTCCACCGAAAACTGCAACTGCCCATTTTCCACCGTCAGGCTCACGTGAATGAATGCCTCTGGGTTCGAGTCGGCATCTCCGTGCTTGAAGCTGTTTTCGATGAAATTTATTAGTAAAAGCGGGGCGATAACGTGTTGATTTTCAATGCCTTCGGTGTAGATGTCCACGTTCAGCGAATCCCCGTGCTTGAGGCGTTGCAACGCGATGAAATCTTGTAGCATCTCCGCCTCCTTCGTCAAACTGACCCGCTCCCGGCTGCCGTCGTAGAGGTGGTAGCGCATGATTTTCGAGAGTGTCGCAATCATCGGTGCGGCGTTCGGGTGCTGTCGGTAGGCGAGGGAGTAGATATTGTTTAGGGTGTTGAACAGGAAGTGTGGGTTCACCTGTGTTTTCAGGAACTTCAACTCACCCGCCAGCTTTTCCTGCTGCAACAAACTGGCCCGCTCCCGGTCCTTAAACCACTGCAAAAAGCCGCCGAACATGGTGCTGAGGATGAACAGTGCCAGTATCTGCACCGACATGAAAAACACCGCTGGCCAGCCGAATTGTTCGGTCAAATGGAGGCCAAACCAATGCTCCGTTTTAAGCCGAATCAAAATCAAAATGGCCACGAGGCCCAGCCCCAACATTGCGAAGCGGCGGTATTTTTTCTCCAACAAAAAAGGCAGGATGAGCAGCAGGTTGCCGTAGATCACGAGGCCGCCAAACACCATGCTGTTCCAGACGAAGGCCCAGCCCTGTGCCCGGTCGGCGATGAGCGAGCCGCCCGTGCCGACCACAGTGAGGTAGAACAGCCAGAAGACAAGGTGGCCAACGATGGTTGCTTTGTTTTTCATCGTTGCCAAAGGTAGGCAGCTGCGCCGTAGGCTATGAATTTTTGCAACGAATCGCCCATTACATGCAACGAATGTCCCTAAATAAAAGAAGCAGCTGGCGGAGGAACCGCCAACTGCTTCAAATTGAGCTGGATATGTTTAGAAAATAATGTTTTACAGACGGCAGTAGCGTGCTTCGAGTTCTTGCAGCATTCCGGCACGCATGGCTCGTTGGGCCAGCCAGCCGAACAGCGGCTCGACCAGCTTGAGGAGGCCCACCATCCCGACGCCGCTGATGGTGGCTATCAACGCCAAGTGGTGGATGTTTTTTGGAACACCGGCTTTGCTCACAAACCCGTCGCAGGCCATGCCGTAGGCAATCTGTATGGCCTTTTCAAAGCCCTCGTCGCCCGGCGACAGCTTGACCAAAAAGCGGATGGGACTTTTGTCTTCGTTGAAAAAACGGTGTTTCACCATCGGCTCAGCAGTGGCGGATTCGCCGGGGTGGAGGCGCACGATTTTGTCACCTACTTGTAGCGACAACTGGCCTTCCACTGCCGTGAACGTCTCGGCGAACTGTCGGTGGTAGTGGAGTTCGTTGCCACCCTTGACGGCCAGTTCCACTTCGATAAGGGTTTCCTTGCCGCCCGTTTCCCGGCAGGTTTTGTGAAAAATTATCTTGTCTCCGATGACCGGATTTTCGTAAACACGGGAAGATGGAATGGTAGCTGTCATTCGTGCTGGTTTTTAAATTGAAGAAATTGATTTTTCCATTTGATTGGCGAAAGCACTCAAGTTTCATGCTGCTTGCAACAGTGCGCTATCCAATTTTTCGAATGCCTTGGCAGGCAGCACCGCCTCTGCAACGGACATGACCTGCTCGAAGAAAGCCGCTGGCGCACCGGCCTGCATCCCTTTCAAAAGGTCAAATCGCTCCTCGTGATTCAGTGCTGGCAAGATATATTTCATCCACGCCAACATTTTCTGGGGTGGGATGTGCTGGATGATTTGGTGGTGTATGTCCATCAATTCTTCGTCGGTGAAGTGCGCCCACATCAGCATTTGCGTCACTTGTTCTTCTTCCAGCATGTGCTCAAGGTGAGCGGCGTGCAGTTTGCTGAGGTCTTGGTAAAACTCGTAGCCAACACTCTTGGCCTCCGAAGCTGGAATCGTGGGGTGGAGGATGCCCTCCAACTTTGCCAGCAGTGCTTCTTGAAGTGCGTAGAGGTGTTCGTGGTCTTGTTCGTCATGGTCGGCGCTGCCAGGCAGCCTTGCCTCCAGCGGTTTCAATACGAATTCATTTTCTGTATTCGCATGTTCTTCGAGCAGGTCGCCGAACTCCTCCAATTGGGCTTTGAGTTCGGCAACTTCGGTCTTGTCGGTGTAGTCGGTAGTACCGGCTACCGATGAAATCTGAGCGAATGCATAACGGATGCCTTTGTGCGGCGTGAGGACAAGTGATGGTCTGGACAATGATTTCATGTAGATTGTTTTGCTTTTGATGGTTGATAAAAAAGAACTGCTTGGGGCAATTCTGATAGTGATTTGATGCCGCAAAGTTGAGGCGCTCGGCAAGGCTGCGAAATCGCATAAACGGATGCAATGGGCGCTTGCGGGCATTGGTTTAACCACATTATCATGCGATAGACTGGGCTTGTGGCTGTCCATTCGCAGGATTTTCCCTGCCACTCGTTGCATTTTTCGGGAAAACAGTTTTGTGCGAGCCCATCTTTGCCCCGAAAGTTTAAATATTATGAGCGCAACCATTCGTACCTTATTTACTGCCAGCTTACTGATGTTTTGGTCAACCCTTTTTGGCCAAAATACCACGACCCTGCAAGACTGCTACCGCTTGGCCGAGGCGAACTCGGCCATTGCGAACAACCCGCAGTTGTTTGAAAAAATCACCACTCTCAAGCTCGACAACATTGACGCCAGCCGCTTGCCCACCGTGCAGTGGAATGCCAAGGCCACCTGGCAGAATGAGGTTTTCGGCCTACCATTCAGCTTTCCCGGCTTGGAAGTGAACATTCCGAAATACAACGTGCTGACCAATTTGGAGGCCAATTACGTAGTGCTCGACGGCGGCTTGGCTGATGCGAAAAAAACGGTCGAAAAAGCCAAGTTGGCCGTTGACAATCAATCAGTTGCAGTGGAGCTGAACAAGTTGCGGGAACAAGTTGACAAGTTCTTTTTTGGTGCGCTGCTGTTGCAGGAGCAGACCAAGTCGTTGGGCGTGACGCTGCAAGATTTGGAGGCCAAAACCACTCAGCTCGAAGCGGCAGTCCGACACGGCGTCGCCCTCGAAAGCGAGGTACTGAAACTGAAGGTGGAGCAATTGAAAATCCAGTCGAAAATCCAGGAAGTGCAGAGCGACAGGCGGACGCTGCTGGCTGTCCTCAGTAGCCTCATAGGTCATAACTTAGATGAAAATGCAAAGCTTGAACTGTCTGCATCCCAATCACCAATCACTAATCACCAATCACTTAGGCCCGAACTGGCGTTGTTTGATTTGCAAAAGCAGCAAGTCCTCGCCTCAGCAGATATGATTGACGCACAGTGGAAACCGAAGGTGTCTGCCTTCGCTACAACGGGCCTCGGCTACCCCGACCCACTGAATTTTTTCGACGACAAAATCAGCCCGTACTTCATCGGTGGGGTGCAGTTCAGTTGGAAGTTCTGGGATTGGAAGCAAGCAGAACGGGAGCGGGAAGTGCTTTCCGTACAAACGCAACTGATTGAAAATCAGAAACAAACGTTCACGCAGAACCTCCAGCACCAAGATGGCAAGTTCCGGGAAGACCTAGCTAAGCTGCAAAACCAAATCCGGCGGGATGAGGAGATTGCGAAGCTGCAATCCGAGATTTTGAAACAGCTTTCCTCGCAACTCGAAAACGGCGTTGTCACGGCGACGGACTACCTGCTGCAATCCGATGCTGAGTTACAAGCACGGCTGTCGATGGAAGTGCATCGGGTGCAGTTGGCGCAGGTAGCAGCGGCATGGCGGACTTGGAACGGGGTGGAAATTGGAAATTAAGAAATTAGAAATTGCAAAATTGACATGAATACTTCACATAAAATACTCATTTTCAGCACTTTAATCTTCTTTTGTTCCTGCAAAAAAGAAGAAAAACGCTCCGACGCATACGGCAATTTCGAAGCCGTGGAAACCATCGTGAGCGCAGAGGCGAACGGCAAGCTGCTTTTCCTGAACGTTGCCGAAGGCGAACCCCTGAAAGCGGGCGAACTGGTGGCGCTAGTGGATACCACGCTGTTGCATTTGCAAAAACAACAGCTGCTGGCCAGCCTCGGCACCATCGGCAAAAAGCAGCAAGACCCGAACCCGCAAATCGCCGTGCTGGAGGAGCAGCGGCGCAACCTCGTGCGGGAGCGTGACCGGGTGCAGCGCCTCCTCGCCGACAAGGCCGCCACGCCCAAGCAACTCGACGACCTAAACGGCCAAATCGAAGTGGTGGACGCCCAAATCAAGGCGGCACGGCGCTCGGCAAATACGGTGAACACAGGGATTTTTGGGGAAAAAGACCCGGTGCTGGTGCAGGTGAAGGTGCTCAACGAGCAAATCCGCCGCTGCTACGTCCGTAACCCACTGGATGGGGTGGTGCTGACCAAAATCGCCGAACCTTCGGAGGTGGTAGGCTTTGGCTCGCCGCTTTACAAAATCGCTGCGCTCGACACACTCGAATTGCGGGCCTACGTCAGCGGGGCGCAGTTGCCGGGCATTAAAATTGGGCAGTCGGTAAATGTGCTGGTGGACCAATCGGATGGGGGAGTGCAGTCGCTGTCCGGCACGGTCAGCTGGATTTCGAGCAAAGCCGAATTTACTCCCAAAACCATTCAGACGAAAGAGGAGCGGGTGAACTTGGTGTATGCTTTTAAGGTGAAAGTGGCAAATAGTCAGGGCGAATTAAAAATTGGTATGCCCGGCGAAGTGCTGTTTTCAAATCAACCAAAAAATCTGTGAAAATCTGTCACATCCGTTAAATCAGTGTACCATCCTGTGCATTCCGCCATCAAAATATCCAACATCAGCAAATCCTTCGGTAAGGTGAAGGCGGTGGACGACGTGAGCTTCGACGTGCGGCCCGGCGAGCTGTTCGGCCTCATCGGACCGGACGGGGCGGGCAAGACGACGCTGTTCCGCATCCTCGCCACGCTGCTGCTGCCGGACAGCGGGAGCGCCTCCGTGCTCGGCTTCGATGTGGCGAAGGACTACGACCAAATCCGTCGGCGCATCGGTTATATGCCGGGCAGGTTCTCGCTTTACCAAGACCTGACTGTGCAGGAAAACCTGGAGTTTTTCGCCGCCATTTTCGGGACGAGCATCGAGGAGAACTACCATTTGATAAAAGACATCTACTCACAACTGGAGCCTTTCAAAAACCGCCGAGCAGGGGCGCTGTCGGGTGGCATGAAGCAGAAGCTGGCGCTGAGTTGCGCCCTCATCCACCAGCCCAAACTGCTGCTGCTCGACGAACCTACCACGGGCGTGGATGCTGTGAGCCGCAAGGAGTTCTGGGACATGCTCGACCGCATTAAAGCACTGGGAATCAGCATTTTAGTGAGTACACCATACATGGACGAGGCGAGCCGTTGCGACCGAATCGCCCTCATCCAGCATGGCAAAATCCTGTCGCTGGACACACCCGACGGCCTGTTGCGAAGCTACCAAAAACCCTTGCTGGCGGTGCGCACGGCGAGTATGTACCGTCTCATTCAAGACCTGCGGGAATACGAGCAAACGGACACGGCTTTCCCCTTCGGCGAGTACCTGCACCTGACCACGAGGGACAGGGTAGGGGAGGGCGCAGTCACGGATTTTTTACAGAAAAAAGGGCATGAAAAAATAGAAGTGAAACCGACAGCGGCAACGGTGGAGGACTGTTTTATGGCGTTGATGCAGTAATTATGGAAGTAATCAAAGCAAATAATCTCACCAAGAAATTTGGCGCCTTCACCGCCGTTGATGCCATCTCGTTCGAGGTGCGGGAGGGCGAGATTTTCGGCTTCCTCGGTGCCAACGGGGCAGGCAAGTCCACGGCCATGAAGATGCTCACGGGGCTACTCTCGCCGACCAGCGGGGAGGGCAGTGTGGCGGGCTTCGATGTTTACCGACAAGCCGAAAAGATCAAGCAAAACATTGGCTACATGAGCCAGAAGTTTGCGCTGTACGACGACCTCACCGTGCGAGAAAACGTGCGATTTTTCGGCGGCATCTATGGACTGAGACGGCGGAAGGTGTTGGATAAAACCGAGCGGCTGCTCGAAGAACTGGAACTGCAAAGCGTTGAAAAACAATTGGTCGGTTCATTGCCGCTCGGCTGGAAACAGCGGCTGGCGTTCAGCGTGGCGCTGCTGCACGACCCCCGCATCGTCTTCCTCGACGAGCCGACGGGCGGCGTAGACCCCATCACCCGACGGCAGTTTTGGGAGATGATTTACAAGGCTGCGGCGCAGGGCGTCACGGTCTTCGTGACCACGCACTACATGGACGAGGCGGAGTACTGCGACCGGGTGAGCATCATGGTCAACGGTAAAATTGAAGCACTGGACACGCCGGGGAACTTGAAGCAAACCTACTCGGCGGGGAGCATGGACGAAGTATTTTTGAAACTAGCACGAGGATGAATAAATTCTGGGCCTTCATCAAAAAAGAGTTCCGCCACATCTTGCGCGATCGGCGGACGCTGCTCATCCTGCTGGGGATGCCCGTAGCGCAGGTCATCATTTTTGGCTACGCCATCACCAACGAGTTCAAGAATGCCGACATCATCGTGCTGGACCAAGCGAAGGACGACGCCAGCCACCAACTCACAGAAAAACTCACCGCCTCCGGCCACCTCCGCCTCGACGGCGAGGTGCAGAACTACGCCGACATCCACCGACAGTTCCAGACGGGGAAGGTGAAAATGGCCGTCGTCATTCCCCCCAACTTCGACCAAGAAATGAAACGTGGCACGGCGCAAGTCCAGCTCATCGCCGATGGCAGCGAACCGAACTACGCCAGTACCTTGGTGGCTTACGCTTCGCAAATGATTGCCACATTCCAGCAGGAGCAGGCTCCGAATTCAATCCTTCAATCCTCCAAACCTTCAATCCTTGTCGAGACCCGGATGCTCTACAACCCCCAACTTGTCAGCGCCTACCTCTTCGTGCCGGGTGTGATGGCGCTCATCCTGATGCTGATTTCGGCGATGATGACCTCCCTGACCATCGCAAGGGAAAAGGAACTGGGCACGATGGAGCTGCTGCTCGTTTCCCCGTTGCACCCGCTGCAAATGGTGGTGGGCAAGGTGTTGCCCTATGTGCTGATTTCCTTCGTGGATGGCCTGCTGGTGCTGGCCGTGGGCAGGTTCGTATTCGAAGTGCCGGTGCAGGGCAGCTTGGTTTTGTTGTTGACCATGAGCGTGTTGTACGTGCTGGCGGCACTGTCGCTGGGCGTCCTCATTTCTACCAAAGCCAAGACGCAGCAGCAGGCAATGATGATGTCGTTGATGGCGCTCATGCTGCCGACGGTACTGTTGTCCGACTTTATTTTCCCCTTGAAATCCATGCCACTGCCGCTGCAAGTCATTGGCAATGCGATACCCGCCAAGTGGTTCATCGCCATCCTGCGGGACGTGATGCTGAAGGGTGTTGGTTGGCATTTCATCTGGCAAAAGGCGGCGGTGCTCGGCGGCATGTCGCTGGTGTTTTTGTTGCTGGCGATGAAGAATTTTAAGATGAGATTGAGTTGAAAGGGGGGTTAACACGGAGGCACGGAGACACAGAGGAACACAAAGCCGCTCTGTGAAATCTCTGTGCCTCTGTGCCTCCGTGTTAAAAAAATAGCCATGCGTACAGTCCTGCTTTTACTTCAAAAAGAATTCCTGCAAATCTTCCGCAATCGGGCGATGCTGCCCATCATTTTTGTGTTTCCCATCATCCAGTTGGTCATCCTGTCCTTTGCGGCCACGCACGACGTGAAAGACATCGCCCTCGCCGTATTCGACCAAGACCGCAGCAGCACCAGCCGCCAATTGGTCAGCAAATTGACGGCCTCCAGCTATTTCGTATTGGCTGGAATGCCCCTGAGCAACGAGGAGGGTTTTGACATGATTCAACGGGACCAAGCTGACGTCTTCCTCACCATCCCCGCCCATTTTGAGCGGGACGTTTTAAAGAAACAACCCACCAGCCTGCAATTGCAGGTAAACGCCATCAACGGCCAGAAAGCCGGCCTCGCCGCCAGCTATGCTGGCGAGGTTTTCCAAAGTTTCAGTCAAGAAATGATGGCCAATATCCAACCCCATTTTGTCAGTAGCAATGCCCCCCTCATCACTCATCACTCATCACTCATCACTCAAACAAGATACTGGTACAACCCCTCCCTCGACTACAAAACCTTCATGGTGCCAGGCATCCTCGGCGAGCTGGTGGCCATGCTCGTGCTTATCCTCTCGGCCATGAACGTGGTGCGGGAAAAGGAAATCGGCACCATCGAGCAAATCAACGTGACGCCCATCCGCAAGTGGCAGTTCATCTTGGGCAAGCTGCTGCCTTTCCTCTTCATCGGCCTGTTCGATTTGGCGCTGGGTCTCACGGTCGGCAAGCTCCTCTTCAACATCCCGCTGGAGGGCGACCTCTGGCTGGTCTTCGCCTTTTGCGTCGCCAATATCTTCTGCGTGCTGGGCATGGGCTTTTTCATCTCCAACTTCGCCGACACACAGCAACAGGCCATGTTCATGGCGTGGTTCTTCATGGTCATTTTCATCTTGATGAGCGGGCTTTTCACCCCGATAGAAAGTATGCCGCAGTGGGCGCAGGCCATGACCGTCCCGAACCCCATCGCCCATTTCGTGACGGTCATGCGGCTGGTACTGCTCAAGGGCAGCGGCTGGGCGGACATCCGCTATAATTTCGTCGTGATGATTGGACTGGGCATCCTGTTCAATGCGCTGGCGGTCTGGACGTACCGCAAGACGGCGGGGTAATTCTTGTCAGAATCACGGATTAAACAGAGTCATTGATTTCACGGATTCCGCGATGTCCCTCGTCCCTTCACTTTCTCACCCGCTCACCCCGCTAAACTTCCGACCCGCTGGTAAAAGTTTTTCTTTTCAAAATTAAAATCTTGGCAACCAGCGGGAGCAGTGGTTTTACAATGACCACAGCCGGAAAAGCGTAAGCATTCTTTTGTGGTTTTGTTTCTTAATTTGTTCCGTACATTGCCACATTCATTCACCTTTCACCTATTAATTTTCTATTATGGCTTACTTGGAAATTCTTATTGCTGCAATTGCAGCATTCGCACTTGGTTTCGCATGGTACACCGCCTTGTTTGGCAAGGCGTGGCAAGCCGAAACGGGCATAACCGATGACCAGGCAAAATCGGGGGTGGCCATGACGCACGGCCTTTCCTTCCTGATGATGGCAGTGCTGGCCTATGGTCTCAACGGTTTCATTGGCTACCATGAACCTGCCGAGCAGACCTTCACGCATGGCGCCTTCCACGGGCTGCAGTTGGGGAGCATGTTCGGCTTGCCCGCCGTGGCCATCAACTATCTGTACCAAAAGAAATCATTGAAATTGTTCTTGATAGATGGCGGGTACCTGGTTGCTTTTATGGCCTTGATTGGCGGCGTATTGGCGGCATTGAAGTTGTAAGGCAAAGATTCAGCACAGTCTGTGAAGGCATTTTGGCGTGGTTCAAAATGCCTTTTTTGTTGTGCAGCCGTGACTATCATTTCACCACCGGCAACCCCCAGCCCCACCGTACCGCCATCACCCGCACCACAATGATAAATGCCACGGTGGCTGCCACGTTCAGATGGTATTCCAGCCCCAGCCCATCCAATAGGCAATATAGAACGGCACCGCCGATGCAAGCCGTCGCATAGATTTCCTTCCGAAAAATCAGGGGTACTTCGTTGCAAAGAATGTCCCGCACCACACCGCCAAAAACGGCGCTCACGGTGCCCATCAGTACGGCCACCACGGGCGATAGCCCTGCTGCCAGGGTTTTTTGCAAGCCCAGGATGGTGAACAGGCCGATGCCGATGGCGTCGAACAAGAACAGGGTGCGGCGAAGGCGCAGCAGGGTGGCCTTGAAAAAATAGGTGATGGGAACGGCCAGCCCGATGGCGGTGAGGTAATTCAGGTCCTTCATCCACCCAGCGGGCGTGTTGCCGATGAGCAAATCACGGATGGTGCCGCCGCCGACGGCAGTGACCAAGGCAATGATGGTTGCACCGAAAAGGTCAAATTTTTTGTCGGCAGCCGTTGCCGTGCCACTGATGGCAAAAACGAAGGTGCCGAGCAGGTCGAGGATGTAAATGGTATTCATAGCGGCTATGGATTGGCTGCAAAGGTTTGAAATAAAAGCCAAGGAGCTTTGACGTAGGGTGCGTTTCTTTTGAAATGCCATTTTGCGTCATTCAGTCGGAACTCAGAACCAGCGAGGGCTACGAGCCGATATTTGACAAGGTTTTCTTCAAATATTGCTGCTATTTTCGCCTCCGACACCGACCAACTTTGCATGATTGTAAAATTCTGCCAACCGCCGCCGCCGCTTTCGCAGTACGTGGAACTGCTGACTTGGTACGCCGACTACCAGCCGGACTACGCCCACGAGCGGCTGTTGCCTCAGGGCGTGGTGGAACTCATCATTGACCTCACCGACCCGCCCAAGTTCATCTACGACAACGATTCGCTTGCCGTCACGCAGACCTGCCGCAAGGCTTGGATAGCCGGGCTGCGGCACGAGTACATCACCATCTCGGCAGTGCCGGGCAGCAGCATGTTGGTCGTGCGGTTTAAGGAGGGCATGGCCTATCCCGTGCTGCAAATGCCCATCGGACTGCTCAAAAACCAGGTCTTGCCCGCCGACCTGACGCTAAACCCCGACATCAACCGCCTCCATGAGCAGTTGGTCAATGCCCCGACGCCAGAAGGCAAGTTTGCTTTTGCGCTGCAATTCATCGCCGAGCGGCTGCGCCGGGGCAAGGAAATACACCCCGCCGTTGCCTTTGCGGTGGAGAAAATCTTGGCCGACCCCGCCCAAGTCACCGTGGATGCCATCGCCCGGAAAACGGGCTGGTCGCACAAGCACCTTGTAGCATTGTTCGATAAGTTCGTGGGCGTTTCGCCCAAGGAGTTCGTGCGCATTTCCCGGTTTCAGAAAGCCATTTTCGACATCGGCAACGAGGCGGCGGTTGATTGGTCAAGGCTGGTTTACGACTGCGGCTACTACGACCAAGCGCATTTCATAAAGGATTTCAAGCGGTTTTCGGGGCTGTCGCCCGTGGCCTATTTGAGCGAGCGGGGGGAAGATTTGAACTATTTGCCTATGAGGTAAAATTTTTACAATCCCGATTGCGGCAGCAAACCCACCTTTGCTTTTAAACCACAGAGACACAAAGCACACAGAGGGACACTGAGAAGAAAGCTCCGTGTTCCTTCGTGTTCTCAGTGTCTCCGTGTTGAAAAAACGTACTCGTTTCCATGAAATACCCTGCACTTGCACTTTACATCTTGGGCTATTCTCTTTCCTCAACCGCCCAAAACCCGCTCCAAGACTACAAAATCGCTTACAACCTGCTCGAAAACCGGGACGCCGATGACTACGAGGTGTACGTCATGAACCCCGACGGCACGGGCAAGGCCAATATCACCAATCACCCTGACGTGGCTTGGACATACTACGCATACAAGGACCAGCTCTACTGGATTTCCGATCGGGACACCTGCCACCGATGCTACCACCTCTATGCCTCCGATGCCGATGGAAAGGGCATCAAGAAAGTGAGTGGCCTGCGGCTGGAAGACTCCTGGATGGCCAGCCGGAAGAAGGGCTGCGAAATGGTCGTGACGGGTAGGGTGGGGAAGGAGCTGCGCTACCAGTTGTTCATCGTGGATACCGATTCTGGCAAGTTCCGCCAAATCACCAACGACACCGCCGCCATGTACGGCGACCCGACGTTCTCGCCGGACGGGAAGCAAATCGTTTACCGCTACAAGAAGCACAGGCGTGACCGCAACGAGAAGGCCGAGCTTTGGCTAGCCAACGCCGACGGTTCCAGCCCCCACCAGCTCACGCATTATCCGCCCACGGACACCACCGCCGAGTGGCATGCCTACCATGCCGGGCCGCCGCATTGGAACGCCAAGTTGGGCCTCATCACCTACCAATCAAAGCAGGGCGGTAAGTACCGCCTCATGGCCATTTCACCGGATGGCAAGCAGCAGTTTGAGCTGCACGACTTCGGCATGGAGGCTGGCTGGCACGACTGGAGCCCCGATGGCCGCTACTTGGCCGTCGAGCTTTTTGCTGATGGGAATGCTCCGAGCGATATTTACCTTTGGGATTATGAAACAAAAAAGCTTACCCGCTTGACGGACGGCCCGGGATACGAGTCGTCGCCGGTTTGGGTGAGGAAATAATTGAAAATGGAGAATGGAGAATTGAAAATTTCGACCCCCTCCATTCTCCATTTTCCATTCTCCATTCAAAACAATGGATGCAGCAGAAATTACCATGATGGAAAACCTCCAGAAGAACACGGGCAAAAGCTTGGAGGATTGGAAAAAGATAGCGCTCGGCGCTGGTTTTCAGAAGCACGGCGAAATGGTAAACTACCTGAAAGCGGAGCATGGCCTCGGCCACGGCTACGCCAATTTCGTCGTACACAAGGCATTGGCCACCGATGCAGGTTCTGCGGATGATAAGTCGCAACTCATTGAAAATCAGTACAAAGGGAAGGAAAACCTCCGGCCATTTTATGAGACGCTGATGGCCGAAATACTTGCGTTGGGCGACGACATCGAAGTGGCACCAAAGAATTCCTCGGTCAGTTTGCGCCGTAAAAAGCAGTTCTGCCTGTTGGAGCCCAAAACCAAGACCCGCCTCGAAGTCGGCCTGAACATGAAAGGCGTCGAACCTACTGGCAAGCTCGAAGGTTGCCCGCCGGGCGGCATGTGCTCCCACAAAATCCGGGTAGAAAAGGCCGAGGACATTGATGCCGAGGTCTTCGACTGGATTCGGAAGGCGTACGGGATGAATGGTTGACGAAAAGGTTGTCAACCTTTGATTCCCAGCTTCTCTTTTGCGTCGTTGACGCAATAATTGAGCGTCGGGTGCAATACGGCCCCTTCCCCGATATTGGTTTTCATGATTTCTGCCTTCACCGTCGGCAAGAATTCGGTCAAATAGACCAAAGCGCCTTGTTGGTTGAAATTCTTGACGATTTCCCCAAGTCGGTACAGGCCCGTCGCATCCACCAGCGGCACGTTCTTGAAGTTCAAGATGATGGCCTTTGGCGTTTGGTTGGTCTGCTGGAGCGCATCTTGGAAGGTTTGCGCAGCGCCGAAGAACAACGCTCCGGTGATTTCATAAATCATGATGCCCTTGGGCAAATCAACGGCAACAGAATCGTTCTCCCCCTGTGTTTCCAGCACGCTGCTCACCTGCGTGATGTCCGACATGCGCTTGATGAACAAGAAAGCCGACAGTACCATGCCTATCTCGATGGCGATGATGAGGTCGAAAATCACTGTCAAGAAGAACACGGTAAGCAGCACAGCCCGGTCGTAAAAATTGCCCTTGTACACCGACCGGAAGATATGCCACTCGCTCATGTTGTAAGCCACCACAATCAGGATGCCCGCCAAGCTGGCCATTGGGATGAGCTTTGCGTAGGGCGCTGCGACGACCATGATGATGAGCAGCGTGATGGCATGGACGATGCCCGAAATGGGCGTCCTGCCGCCGTTCTTCACGTTGGTGGCCGTGCGGGCAATGGCGCCCGTGGCAGGTATGCCGCCCACCATCGCCGAGACGATGTTGGCCGCCCCCTGCGCCACCAGTTCCATGTTCGAGCGGTGCTTGCTGCCAATCATACCATCGGCCACCACCGCCGAAAGCAGGCTCTCGATGCCGCCCAAAATGGCAATGGCAAATGCAGGCGACAGCAGCGACTTTATCTGTTCGAAGCTCAGCATCTGGAAATGCGGGGTCGGAAGCGTGTTGGGTATCTCCCCGAATTTCGTTTCGATGGTCTCAACGGGCAACTCGAACAACTGCACGGCTAACGTGCCCAGCACGATGGCCGCCAGTGAGCCAGGTATCTTGGTCGTTATCTTCTTGAAATAGATGGTAATCAATATCGTGGCCAAGCCAATGGCCGCCGCAATGGGATTGATGCTCTGGATGTGCTCGGCGTAGGCCGCCCATTTTTCCAGGAACTCAGACGGCACTTTCTCCATTTGCAGCCCGAAGAAGTCCCGTATTTGCGAAGAAAAAATGATGACCGCAATGCCGCTGGTAAAGCCCACGATGAGGGGGTGCGGGATGTATTTGAGCAAAGTACCGAGGCGCAGGAAGCCCATTATCATAATCATGAAGCCTGCAATCAAGGTAGCGAAGGTCAGCCCCTCCACGCCGTACTCCTGCACGATGCCGTACACGATGACGATGAATGCCCCCGTCGGACCACCGATTTGTACCCTACTCCCGCCAAAGGCCGAAATGACAAACCCGGCAAAAATGGCAGTAATCAAGCCCTTTTCCGGAGAGACGCCACTCGCTATCGCAAAAGCAATGGCCAGCGGCAGGGCCACGATGCCGACTATCACACCCGCCATGATGTCTTTCTGGAGTTGGGCTTTCGTGATGCCCTCTCGCAGCATGGAGAAGAGCTTTGGGGTAAATTCGGTAATCAATTTCATTTGTCAAAAAGCTTTTGGATGGCAGTTTGCCACATCGCACACGGCATAAAACAAGGACTCAAAATTGGTGAATAAAATTGAGGAAACATCAATTGCTCGATATTTCCACCGGGCGGTTGTTGGCTGCTTGCACCGGGCGACTGTTGCCGTGGTAGAGCTTCCTGAAAGCCTCGATTTGCTCCTTGGAAAGCGTGAGCGGCTCCTTCAGCACGTACCATTGAACACCCTCGGTGCAGGGCGGCGTGGTGAGCGAACCTTCGTAATGGAAAAAAGAATGTCCTTCGGGGAAGAGCTTTGCAAGGTCGAGGGCATGGTTAGCATGGACGTGTTCTTGCGGCTGGTCGGGCAGTTGTCGCCAAATTTCGTCGAGGGCGGCATTGGGAACACCCTCCTTGATGAACACGCCGACGACAGCCAACTTCCCTGAACTGTCCGCATGGACGAGGTGCATTTCCATTGGAAACAGCACGCCGTCCAGTCTGTGCTCGGAGGGTTCATGGAAGTGGAACTGCTTGAGCATGAACGACTTGTCGGCGATGTTGAGCGAGTTTTTGTCTTCGATGTCCACCTCGATGGTGTGGCCATTGTTCTGCACGTCCACGGGCGATGGGTGGTATCGGAACGCCAGCCCGCTGCCGGGCACTTCTTTCAGGCGGATGGTTTCGATGTCAATGGGCGATTGGTGGTCACCCTCTGCGCATTGCTTGAATTCTTGGCAGAGGTTTGCCCAATGGTTGGCGTCAGCTTCGCCAGCATAGCTCCAGTGCGGAGCATTGCCATGCAAATGGTCGTCGCTGTGGCCGCTGCATGACCAAAGCAGGCCAATTGCTGCCACGGTTAAAATGGCGATGGAGATTTTTTTCATAAAGCCCAGATTTTCAAAGATGTGTCTTTTGCGTTGGTCTAAGAATTAAAAACCGTGCAAATTTCGCTGAAAGCAGTGCTGAATGTTTGTGATTTGCATTACAAAAGGAGGAGTGAAGTGAAATTCGGGATAACCCCTGTTCGATTTCCTATTCAACATAAGGGCCATTACGGGGTAAAAATAATACTGCATCAAATCCGACATTTCCAGCGAACCAAAAGCAATTACCATACTGCTTCGAACAGTTTCCCCGTTTTTTAGGATTTTTGCGCAAACATCCCGCACAGTCCATGGTATTTGAGTATTCCACAGAGGAGCAATCCTTGTTTTCGAAAATGAAAAGCGGCGACAAAGCCGCTTATCGGGCGCTGTATGACCGCTACTACAAGTACCTCGTGGTGACGGCCAACAACATCCTCGGCGACAGCGAGACCGCCCGTGACCTATCGCAAGACGTGTTCTTCGAGCTGTGGCGGCGACGGGAAGAAATCGAGGTGCAGTCTTCGCTCAAGTACTACCTGCGTCGGTCAGTGGTCAACAAAACACTCAACCACATCAAGTCCCGCCGCCTCGACTTCACGGAGCCGGAGCGGCTGCCAGAGCGCCCTTCCAACTCCATTGATGCACAAACACAGCTCGAAGTGTCTGATTTAGAGCAAGTTATCCATCAGGCCATTGCAGCCTTGCCGGAACGCTGCCGAGTCATTTTCACGCTTTGCAGGCTGGAGAACCTCAGCCACAAGGAAATTGCGGAACAGCTCAACATCTCCACGAAGACCATCGAGAACCAGATGACCCGTGCCCTCGCTTCGCTGCGGGAGACCGTGGGTCCCTACGTGACACCTGCGCTGTTGGCCTGGCTTTACGGCGCAAGTTTTTTTTGAAATTCTTAAGGTTTCATTGGGGGGAAGGCCCCTTTGAACTGTCAAGTTACCGACAACTGAATTGGCGGCCCCGTTTTCGGCCCCACTACGCTCAACTACTTATTCATTTCGCCTATGCAAGAAGAACTGTACATATCGCTTTTGCAAAAAAAACTCAGCGGGTCGCTGACGCTGGGTGAGCAGTCCGAATTGGACGGCTGGCTGGCGCAATCACCTGACAACCAGTTGGTTGCACGACAAGTGGAGCGGGCGTGGGAAGCCAGCAGTGGGTTCTCTCAGGAGGTGGACCTAGATGCCGACGCTGATTTTGAGCGGTTGGAGCGGCGCATAGCGGCTGCCGAAGCAACCACCGGCGCCAAAGTCGTGTCCATGCAGCCGAGAAGAAATTGGTTGGCCATCGCAGCAGCCGTGTTGCTTTTGATTGCTGCGCCAATGTTGCTCCGCAAGTACCTCAGCGACGCTGGGCAAGTGGAAACCGTTGTCTCCAACGACTCCCCTACCCCGCAGCCCATCGCACTGGCGGATGGCTCGAAGGTTTGGCTCAACAGCCGTTCCTCCCTCCGCCATTTCACCAGCAACGACGGAAAAGAGCGGCGGGTGGAACTCACGGGCGAAGCCTTTTTCGAGGTGGCAAAGAATCCCGAAAAGTCTTTCGTCGTGCAGACCAATTTGGGCGAAGTAACGGTGCTCGGTACTTCTTTCAACGTGCGCAGCCAGCCCGGCAGCTCGACCCTCGAAGTGAATGTGAGCACGGGCAAGGTGCGCCTCCAACCCACCGATGCCAGTGAGAACTTGGTGTTGGTGGCCAACGAAACGGGGGTTTTTGACCAAAGCAAGAACAGCCTCGTGAAAACGGGCGGCATGGCCAACAACGCTGCGGCATGGCACACTGGCAAGCTGGTGTTTGAAAATGCACCGCTGGAGGAGGCCCTTCGCCAATTGTCCGCTTTGCACGGTGTGCGCTTAACGGCTGACAATGAGGAAGTTAGGCGCTGCATGGTCAATGTCACTTTCGACCAAATGCCACTGGAAACAGCGCTGGAAACCTTGCGTACCCTCGTCGGTGCCGAATTGGTGAAGGTATCGGACAAGGAGTTCAAGCTGACGGGCGGACGATGTGGCTAACGCTTTTTAATCTGGTTGATGAGGTGACAAGGGGTTATGAAGGTTGACGGAGCCACAACTACCCTTGTCAATTTCCATCAGCTTAACCAACCAATCTACATGCTGATAACCAGACAGTTACAATTCCAGCGACTTTCATCGCCCATCGTGTTGGCGGTGAAAGTCGCTTGTATTTTAATGCTGACCCATGTCGGAGCGAAGGCCCAACGCCTACTCGAAAAACCCGTGGACCTCAAGGTGAAAGGCGTGACCGTGCCACAGGCGTTGGCGCAATTGTCCAAGCAAAACGATGTGCAACTGGCGTACAGCGAGCAGTTTTTCACCCAAAAGAAACGGGTGACGACGAAGGTGAAGAAACAGCCAGTGGCCGATGTGTTGGAAGACGTGCTGGACGGCACGGGCGTCGGGTTCAAAGAACTGGGCGGGCAAATCGTGCTCTACGTACTGCCCGTGGATGTTTTTCAACAGATGACCCTCAGCGGCTTCGTGGAAGATGCCGAGACGGGCGAGCGGCTCATCGCTGCTTCGGTGTACTGCCCAGAATTGGGCCAAGGTACCATCACAAACAACTACGGTTTTTACAGCATTACACTGCCCTCGAAGGCCAGTAGCCTGAACTTCAGCTACATTGGTTACAGTGAAAAGACGGTGGCATTGGACAAAAAGCAAGACCAGCGCATCAACTTGGCCATCGAGCCTGCACTGATGTTGTCGGAGGTCATCGTCACGCCGACAGACACGGCCAGCGGCGACCTGCTGCCCTCGCCGGGCAACATGCGGCGGTTCAAGCCGGACGACTTCAAGGCCGTGCCCGACCTCGGCGGCCAGAGCGACCTGTTCCGGGCGATGCAACTGCTGCCGGGCATGCAGTCGGGTACGGACGGCACGGGCGGCATGTTCGTGCGGGGCGGCAACGCCGACCAAAACCTGGTGCTGATGGACGGCGTACCGGTTTACAACGCCGACCACCTGCTGGGCATGTACTCGATTTTCAACACCTCCGCCATCCGCAGCGCCAAGCTGCTCAAGGGCGGCATGCCTGCCCGGTACGGCGGGCGCATCTCGTCGGTGATGGACGTTTACACCAAGGAGGGCAACCAAAACCGCTGGAGCGGCGAAGTAGCTGGTGATGCCATCGGCGTGAAAGCCACCATGGAGGGCCCATTTGCCAACAAAAAAGGCTCGCTCATGGTGAGTGGGCGGCATACGCACTCCGATTTTTACCTCATGCCAGCAGTAGAGAAGCTGATGGCAGCAGAGGACTTTATCGGTTCCAACTATGACTTCTACGACTTCAACTGCAAGGTGAATTTCAATTTTTCGGAAAAGAACAAGCTGTACCTCAGCTTCTACCGCGGGAAGGACAATTTAGGCTGGACCGAAATCTTGGAAACCGACTTTGAGAATGAAAAGATTGCCACCAAATTCGATTGGGGGAACACCATCACCTCGCTGCGTTGGAACCACCTTTTCAACCAAAAACTCTTCTCCAACACCTCCCTGACCTACAGCCATTTTCGGTTTACCTGGGGTAGTTTGTATTCTTCGGTCATCTTCCCGGGCGAACCGGGCTTTGAACCGTTTGTTTTTTCCTTCTTTTCTGGGCTGGAGTCCGACATCCGTGATTTTGCCTGGAAAACCGACTTCGACTATGCCCCCTCTGCCAATCATTACTTCCGTTTTGGGGGCAGCCTTACCACCCACCGCTTTAGGCCCAATGCAACGGTGGTATACCAACAGTTTGTAGATGTAGAACAACAGGATAGCCTCAATATTGACGACTACCTCGGCGGAAAAACGGGCGATGTGAAGAACGCCATCAGTTTTGATGCCTATGCCGAGGACGAGTGGCGGATTACGCGCAAATTCACCGTCAACTACGGCCTGCGCCTCGCTGGTTTTTACAATAACTTCAAGACCTTTCTGCTGCCCGAACCGCGTTTGAGCGCCGCCTACCAATTTGCCAAAAAACAAAAACTGACCGCCTCGCTCGCCCGCACCTCGCAGTACCTGCACCGGGTGGCCACGGCAGGGTTCATCACCTTTCCCAGCGACTACTGGACGCCCTCCGATGAGCGCCTCAGCCCACAAAAGGCTTGGCAAGGCACACTCGGCGTGGAGGGCAATTTGCCCAAAGGCATCGAATACAGCGTGGAGGCCTACTATAAAAACATGCATGGGTTGCTGGCCTTTCCAGACTCGTTTTTCTTCGTGCCAATATTCGGCACCGTGGATCCCGAAGACGTTCTTTTCTCGATTGACGGGAAAAGCCGGGGCTTGGAGGTGCTGTTGCGCCGCGATGAAGGCCGCCTCGGTGGCTGGGTGGGTTACGGCCTTTCCAAGACCACCCGTCAATCCGACCTGCTCAACGATGGCAAGCCCTTCGCCTTTGCCTTCGACCGCCGCCACGAGGTGAAGCTCTTCGGCTACTGCCGACTGGGACAGCGCTGGCAGGTCAGCGCCAATTGGGTTTATGGCTCGCCCAACCCCAAGGCCACCGACGACGGCAGCGGGGGCTCGCCCTTCCCAGGCGAGCTGAACAGCCAGCGCAGCACGCCCTACCACCGCCTCGACCTCGCACTTTCGTTCACGGTGAAAACCGGCAGGTTGGAACACCAGCTGAAGGCGAGCGCCTACAATGCCTACAACCGCCAAAACGTGGCGTTTTATACTTTCAAGTATGACAAAGATGGCAACCCGCTTGCCCTGGAGCCAGTTTACCTGTTCGGCTTCATGCCGGGGATTTATTACGGGGTAAGGTTTTGAGAGGGGGTTAAAGAAGTTTAGGAGGTTTAGAGAGGTTTAGAGGGTTTAGTGTATGTCATGCTTAAACCTCCTAAACCTCCCGCAGAGAAAATCTTTAAAAAAAAATCGAAACCCCGTTGGGGGATACGCACGGTGAGCTTGTCTGGTAGTTAAAAGCGGCAAAATTCAAGGCCGCCGACACGCAGCAAATCATTCTAACAAAACGGCTTGGAATCCTTTGGACCAAGCTGGTCGGTGGGTGTGCCCACAGGCTGGCAGGGGGATTTTTTTGCCAATTCTTTCAACACTTTTAAATATCTAAAGCAATGAAGAACATCAGCAATCTCTTGAAAATCAGCTTGTTTGCCCTTCTGTTTGTCAGCCTTTTCGCAGCCTGTAAAAAGGACGCTACCAACCCCGTTCCTGTCGAAGGTGATTTCTCGTTGGACAACGGCGTACAGCAAATCGTGAGCCGTGGCAACGAAGGCGACGGCCTCTGCTTCGAGGTCGGCTTCCCCATCACGGTGGCCCTGCCGGACGGTGGCCGTGCCACGCGCGAATACATCCGGCATCCGGGCGCCGTCGCCGT
>CAYTZS010000058.1:0-22781 GCA_964442355.1 uncultured Saprospiraceae bacterium
TTCGCACGTCGCTGAATGGGGTTAGTTCTTGCAGATGGCTGCCATCCGCATTGACGGCGTAAAGGTGGAAGTTCTCGTCGCCTCCGTCGTCTTTTGCAAAGACAATACGATTGTCCTTCCAGAAAAACCATGCGATGTCTCTATCAGTAACCTCAGTCACCCGTTTTGCCCGCTTACCAGTAGTTTTTTGCACGAAAATGTTCAGCCTTCGCTTAAATGGGCCGAGGTAGGCGAAATAATTGCCATCGGGCGAGAGTTGATACCTCGATTTTTTTGGCAAACGGAAGAAGTCTTCTACTGCATACTGGTGCTTCGTTCCAAGTTTTTTGGCAAGGCGGGCAATTTCGGCTTTTGAAGATGGCAAACTTGGGTCGCCAGGAAGTGATTTTTTTTTGTTGATGTTTTGAGAATTCATTGAAAAATGGTTTGTGTCTGCAAATTTGAGCATTTCGGTCGGGAGTCGGGAGTTTTGGTATTTTTTTGCCACATGGAATCTGAAAATGAATGATTTTTGTCCATGATATCTCCATGCTTGTCAATTGGAATTGATTTCACGTGAACAGTCATGCTTCTTTGGGGCGCTATAGAGGCAAACATAAAAACGGGTTATGTTTCTCGAAGTCCCTTCAACCAAATACTGAAATTATGCACACTCAACCGGAATTGGACAGGGCTAAAAAAAGGGTAAAGGCGAAAAAAGCATTTTACCAGCACTTGATGTCCTATGCCATCGTCAACTCATTCTTGTTTATCCTCAATATGATAACCTCACCCGGTTATCTCTGGTTTGTATTTCCCATGCTGGGCTGGGGAGTCGGCCTTGCATTTCATTATGTGGACGTGTTCGGTATCCCCGGCTTTGACATTTTGAGCAAGGAATGGGAAGACCGGGAGATAGAGCGAGAACTTCGCCAAAGCAGCCAAAACCAAAATCCCTTCAAGACTTCAAACAACAAGACAACCCCACAAAAACCTACTGAAGAGGAAGGCTCTTTAGCATTGAAAGAATTGAGGAAGAATTACGACGATTCGGACTTTGTTTGAGCCAAATTAGCGTCTATAATAATTTTGTATCATGTACAAGCAACCTGACATTTATCAAGAAGCTGAAAAGTGGGTTCGTTCAAAAGCCAAATTTTACAAGCACCTCGTGGCCTTTGCGATTGTCAACGGGTTTATTCTGCTTAGTGCTTTGTTCAGCGGCGATATGTTCGCCCCAGTGCCGATGACACTGATGTGGGGCATTGGGCTTGGGTTCCATTATTTGAAAGTATTTGGAGTGCCGGGGAGTGGCGTTCTCAGCCGTGATTGGGAGGACAAAGAATACCGGAAAGAGCTGGAGAAGTTGGCGCATAAGCGACCACAATCAAAGGCCGTTGAAGAGCAATTGGAACTGAAGGAGATGGCAAAGAGCTATCGAGATTCAGATTTGGTGTGATGTTGCCATGAAGCGCCCATTTTATTTTGCAAAGCTTTGTTTTGCTTCGGCTTTATTTTAGAAAAAGATTTTTTAAATTATTCATTAGAATATTTGCAGATAAATTGAAAGACTCTAAATTTGAGCTATCTTTAAAAGTAGTTTTTGTGTTTATTTGTTTGGGTTAAAGACCCTCAGCTCCCCGCTGAGGGTCTTATTGTAACAGAGCATGCCATCCTTTTCTCGTTCATTTTCCCAGAAAAATCTATTTTTGTCGCCGTTTAAAAAATTACTAACCGAAATGAATAATCAAGTTAATACTCGCTGGGGCATCATTGCCATCATTGTACTGGTCGTTGCCATGAGCCGACTTATTCCTCACACTTTTGCTACTAGCTTGTTCAATTTCTCGCCGTTGGGTGGTATTGCCTTGTTCAGTGCCGCGTATTTCAACCGAAAATACATGGCTTATTTGATGCCAATGGCAGCGCTTTGGTTGACCAACTTGATGATTGACAATATTTTCTACGCCAACTATTATGATGGCTTTGCTTGGTTTGCAAACTACGAGGTTTACTTTGCTTTCCTGCTAATTGTGCTCATGGGGTCTTCCTTGTTGAAAAAAATAACGGTGCCTCGTCTTGCATTTTCAGCATTTTCATCGTCGTTGGTATTTTTCATCGTAACCCATTTTTATGTTTGGCTCAACACAGCGCTTTACCCCAAATCTTTTGAGGGCTTGGTGGGCTGCTACATTGCTGCTATTCCATTTTATTGGAACACATTGTCAAGCGACCTGCTTTACGTTGGGCTGCTGTTCGGAGGCTTCGAATTGGTGAAGCGCCAATACCCAAATTTGGTGCTTGAAAAAGTATAATAGTTTTGTAAAGCATTGATTTACAATTAATTAAAAAACCTGTTGAGCAGCCGCTACAACAGGTTTTTTAATTTCGAAAGGCAATGGATACGAGAAAGGAGCGACAAAACAAACCTCAGCCGTTGGTGGAAGGTATCGACTTCACCATCGAAAATGGCTTGTACGTTTTTACAGCGGATTACCTTCGCAAGCGTGGGTATTGCTGCCAAAACGGGTGCAGAAATTGTCCATACGGGTACAAGAAAGAACCGAAAAACGCTTGAATTTGGATTTGAAAAAACTATGTTGTAGCTGGTTCTTTCTCCAGCATTTTTCTCGCCAATGTGCCTGTTTGTGCACCAATTCCACCGAGTAAACCACCGATAAACCCTGTGATAGGTACTAGATAGCCTGCTCCAACCTTGAACAGTTGGCCAATTTGCTCAGCCAATAGATTGGCATTGGCTGCATTCAGAAAAATAGCATAACCACTCCAAAGCAAGGTGACGGCGGCCGTACCTGCCGCAAAACTTACTGCACTGTTTTCATACTTGAAAAAGAAGCCAACCAATGCAGCAACCACTGCAATTGACCAAAACGGAAAAAAGTACTGCGCAATGAAGCCGAGTACCAAAATGACTATGGTTTGAAGACCGAATTTTTTCATGATTTCTTTTTGGCCGACAATGCGGCGTTATGTTAATTGATTTCGATGGTGAAAAGCGAAGGTTTTCGATTGTCTTCCGCATTTTTCATGAAAAACAGCTCATTGTACTCGCCAGTCACCCATTTATCCAAGCTTTTTGTATAAAATGCACTGCCCGGGTTCCCAGATTGCCCACCAGGGAAAACTCCCCAAGCCTTCATCTCGTCGCCAAGTTCAACTACCATTCGCCAAGAAGGGCCATTTCCACTGGAGATGGCGTTTAGTGCTTGACCATAACCACCCACTGGCAAGTTCATTTTTGAAAATGCAGGGATCCGGGCCATGTGCATGATGGACGTTTTTTTGTGGGCTGACCAGTTAAATTCTGGATTCATCAAGTCACTTTCGAGCGCTTTGGTGGCAGCAATGAAAGAAGCAGTTGCGATGTTTTTTGCGCTTTCATGCTCTGTTGTTTTCTTGTCATCAAAAATATTGTCGCTAGGATTATTTGTCAGAAGTTCAATTGTACGCCATTTTTCAGGCATGAGTATGGGCAAGGAATCCTGCCAACCCAATACTTCATCGAAGGTCATTTGATAAAAATTTTCCCACCAAGTAGTGAATACGATGGGTTCCACTTTGTCTTTGTCGAAGCGATAATCCCATTTGCGCAGCTTGTCAAACACTGCCATTTGCACACTGCTGAGCTGGGTGGTGTCCACTTGTTTCAACATGGCGGGCAGTCCCTCCGCTGCATGCAGGCTGAAGTTGTCGTTTTGCAATTTCATCATATCCTCAGCTGTGATGCTGTCCATTTCGGCCAGCCGTTGGTTGAGGTAGCGGCCCCTGTAATGGTCAAAATAAGTGCTGTTGTAGTAATACGGGTAGCTCGGGTCGGTAGAGTGTTGGTTGGCAGATGCCACAAAACCACGCTTGGGGTTTTTGACGGATGGCACTTGGTCTCGTGGCACGTAGCCCGACCACCCGTTTTTGGGGTCGGAACCATCCTGTACAAAGCGCCCTTGCTGTTTGTTTTTGAGGGGAAAAAGCCCATTGGCTGTGATGGCGATGTCGCCGTTCTTGGCTGCAAAAACAAAGTTTTGGGCTGGGTAGTCGTAGTGCATGAGCGCTGACTTGTAGTCGTCATAACTTTTGGAGGAAACCAACCCCGCAAACGTCAGCAACTCCTTGGGGTTCGGTGCTTGATGTCCAATCCAATGCATGGCCAGGTCGTACCAGCCGTTGTCCGTGGACTCGTAAACCACAGGACCCCAATCTGTCCATTTCACGGTATCATAAACCAGTTGGTCTTGTCCTTTGACCCTGAACGAGTCAATGACAATTTTGGCAGGCTTCACGCCGCCGTTGTACTGGTAGGATGTTTTGGCTTGGTCGGTCCAAGATATTTTGTACCAATCCAGTACATCTTGGCCGACATTGGTTTCGCCCCAAGCAACGTGCTCGTTGAACCCAATTAGTACTCCGGGGATGCCGGGCACGGACACACCGTAAAAATTGGTTTCTGGCGTGTGGATTTGAATTTCAAACCAAATGGAGGGAAGTGTCAGCTTCAAGTGCGGGTCATTGGCGAGGATGGGCTTGCCCGACAGGGTCTTGCTTCCTGAAACTGCCCAGTTGTTGCTACCGACGATGCCCCGTTCTTTTTCATAAACCTTGTTGCGAATGAGGCCGATTGCCTCTTGTGTTTCTGCGGGTTGTGCATTGTTTTTTATGGGTGAAAAGTTCCAAGGTGTACCAGCGGGGATGACTGGTGACTGTTTTGGGTTGATTTCTGGGTAAAGTTTGCGGAACATCTCTTCTCCCAAAATTTGCAGGGCATTGGATGATTCCAGGTCATCTTCTCCGAAGCAAAGCGTTTGGTCCATGTATTTTTTGACCAATGCGGTTTTGTAGAAGTTCCATTGCTCTGGCTGGTAGCCGAGCAATTTGAACTCAAGCGGGTAATCTTTAGGGTGTAGGTCAGCCAAGTATTTGTTGACCCCGGCGACGTAGGCATCCATGATAGCGTTAACGGTTTCGTCTTTTTTCCAGCTGGCCGCTGCCCGTTCTGCCCCCACGGTCATGCCTTGCCTGCGCTTGAGTTTGTCGCTTTCGAGGGCATC
Organism: uncultured Saprospiraceae bacterium; assembly: GCA_964442355.1. GTDB lineage: Bacteria > Bacteroidota > Bacteroidia > Chitinophagales > Saprospiraceae > UBA6168. The sequence goes on from CAYTZS010000058.1 coordinate 5,043, forward strand.
TTTTCCGACGACTTCAGACAATCTTCCGCCCGATGCACGGGTGATGAGGTCCATCTGGAAAAGCCGCATTTTAGCCGTCACATAGCCTTGGGCGAAGGCGGCATCTTGCATGTTTTCTGCGAAAATATGTGGCACAAGGCGCTCGTCGAACACAATTTTTACCTTGCCCTTCATCTCCGGCACCTCGATTTTTTGCGGCACGAAACCACCAGCTGATTCAGCATTTTGCCAAAAACCCGTGAACGGCGAGAAGAAGGGGCCAATGGCAGGAATGGTACTTTCCTTGAATTTTGTCGGGTCGTCGGGGAGTGGTTCTTTGAGGGTAATGGGCTTATCTAACACGTAAATAGCTCCCAGCAGCACCGTGAGCGACAGGAGGAATTTGATGATTTTCATAGAAGAATTTGAGTTTGCTTGAGTAGTTTCTAACGTTGCTACGAAGAAAATTGCCTCGGTTTTAGGCCAGCGATGCTGTCCCGAACGAGACTTTGATTTCCGGTGAAAGCCTGATACTGATTTTTACACGAAGCGGGTTGGCTCGTTCAATTCTGGCCTTTTCGTACAATTTCAGGGTAGTTTTGATGGCTGTGAAAACCAAGCTCACTGGCGAACCAGCAGCATTTTCCGCAAGGATGGCATCAATCCGTCCAATCGGGAAGGTTTGGTGGGTGCTTTCCAGTTCGATTTCGAGCGTTGGGTTGAGCGACATAGACATGCTGAAGTATTTGGTCTTGAATCCGTAGGCTTCCAATTTCGGTATTGTCGAAATCCAGGATTCAATCAATTGGAGCCATTTTTCTTTTGCTGTCTCACTCAACGAGGCGGCTTGCTCTTTGATGGTTTCCCCGGCGGTGCTGATGGTTTGAAAAAATTTATCGAACATGGTCAATGTTTATGCAGCTGTCAAAGGTAGAAAAAACTGGATTCACACCGCAATTTGGTTTTTCGAGCTTCAGAACCATTCAATTTGTCGAAGAAATCAAAGTTTTACGGTAGTGCGTGAGCTACCTTTAGCCAATTCAATTTGACAAATACGAATGAGTGTACTTCAAATCCAAGGTCTTTCAAAGCGCTACGGTGCTGTCACAGCACTGAACAACCTAAACCTAGAAATTGAGGCTGGCAGTGTTTACGGCATTCTTGGCCCCAACGGCAGCGGTAAAACCACCACGTTGGGAATCGTGCTGGGCATCATCAAACCAGACAGCGGTAGCTTCAGTTGGTTTGAGGGCAAGTACGGTGACCAAGAGCGGATGCACATCGGGGCACTGCTGGAAACCCCCAATTTTTATCCCTACCTGTCTCCGGTCAAGAACCTTGAAATCACGGCGCACATCAAAAAAGTTGCGGAGCCGAAAATTGACCCGATTCTGGAACTGGTCAACTTGGCGCACCGCCGTGATTCTGCCTTCAGCACCTTTTCTTTTGGGATGAAACAGCGATTGGCCATCGCCGCAGCCCTGATAGGCGACCCTGAGGTGCTGATTTTTGACGAACCCACCAACGGGCTCGACCCCCAGGGCATTGCCGAGGTGCGGGACATCATTCTCCGCATTGCCAGCGAGGGCAAGACCATCATCATGGCCAGCCACATCCTCGATGAAGTGGAGAAAGTGTGCAGCCACGTGGCCATCATCAAGCGTGGAAAATTGTTGGCAAACGGCGAGGTCGGGGCCATCCTGAGCAATGACCGACAAGTGGACATCTCGGCGGAAGACTTGGGCAGGCTGCGTGAATTATTGACCAACTTGCCCGGCATACATGCCATTTCGGAGAAAAACAAACTGCTCCAATTGCAGGTCAGCCCGGCGATGACTGCTGCGGAATTGAACAAGTTGGCTTTTGACAATGGATTGATAATCAACCATTTGGTGATGAAACCCAAAAGTCTTGAGTCCGAATTTTTGGAGATTACAGCTGGCAAGTAAAGCCAAAATTGGTTTCGATAGCGCCCAATTCAACTCAACAATCAAGCAATTCAGAAAATATGATTCACCTGCTAAAATTGGAATGGCTCAAGCAAAAAGATTACGTGCTATTTCGCATTCTGGCCATTGCCTATGTCGTACTGCTGCCTGCCGCACTTTTCGTTGGTAAGAAAATGGACTTCGGAAATGCTTCGCCAATTAACCCGCAAACCCATTTTTTTCAATTCCCAACAGTGTGGGAATGGTTGGGCTATATTGGCAACTGGATGGTTTTTTTCGTGCTGGGCTTTCTCGCTGTGCTGATGGTCACCAATGAATACACCAATCGAACCCTCCGACAGAACATCATCACCGGACTAAAGCGAGATGAATTTTTTCGCAGCAAGCTGTTTTTCATGGTCGTGGTGGCATTGGCCGCAACGATTTATTACGCAGTCTGTGCGCTGGTTATCGGGCTGTTGCATGCCGACGGCACGCTTTATTTTTCAACGGTATTCAAAAATGCTGACATGGTGCCAAGGTACTGGCTGATGAGCATGGGGTACATGAGCTTTGGATTGTTGGTGGGGCTACTGACCAAGCGCACAGGCATTGCTTTGTTCCTTTACCTGGCTTATTCGATGGTCATCGAATCCATACTGCGGTGGGTGGTTCACCTCTATTTTTTCAAGAACATCTCTATGAGTTTTTATCCCCTCAACGCAATGGAAGATTTGGCACCGCTGCCACTGGCAGATTTTGCGGACGACATGCTTCGACAGTACAATTTTCGAATGATGTTGACACCGTTGGAGGCTGGTATTGCCACGGTCATTTACACATCGCTGTTTTTGTTTTTGGGTTACAAAAGGTTGAAAAACAGTGACTTGTAATTACCAAGTTGCCAAAAATTTCTCAAAGAGCTTGCTGATGAAGCTTCGGTTTTCCGTGACGATTTCAGCCTTGCCGCCCATCTGCTGGTAAAAGTCGAGGGTGCCGCCAAGGCTCGTGACCAACCCATTTTCGATAACGATGTCGGCGTAAAATGCTTTGTCCCTCGCCACGGAATAGACCCTCGTCACCTTTGCACGTACGGTTCCGTGCTCTCGGAAATCGTACCGCTCAAACTTGATGTTGACATCTTGCCCTTTTACCACTTTGCTGCTTTTTGCCACAGGTAGGCTCACCTTCCCGACAAACTTTTTGCTTGCAGTTTTGGGCATGATACTGAACAAAGTATCGGCATTGTTGATATAATCTCCAGGCTTCAGATTGGAATAGAATTGAAGTATTCCTTCGCTCGGAGCTATGATGAGGTGTTTTTCTTTCCAAGATTTGATAGCCTTTTTCAGCTCGTCCAACTTTTGGTTCAACTGAAAAATTGCTTCGCCTGCTCCTTCTTCAGTTTGGGTTTGCGCCTGCAATTTCCTGACGTTTGACTTTGATATTTCACCTTTGATTTCCTCTATCTTCGACTCAATTCGCTTTACCTCTGCTTCCTTGTTTTTGATGTTGGAATTGATTTTATAAATGATCAGGGTCTGCGTGGTGTCAATCGTTTTTGCGTACTGGTCGGAAGCGTTTTTCAGCTCCTTCTTCAAGGCTGTCAATTCAGACTTCACGGTAGGTAGTGATGACTCAAAGCTCCGCAACTGCCTTTGGTACTGAGCATTTACATTTTCTACAGCGGCTACAGTGGCTAAATCAATCTCGCCACTTTCGTTGAGTGGTACCAATTCCAAAGCGGTGATAAAACTTGAGTAAGCGGAAGTCAACTCTCCAATTTTCAGGTTGCGGTTCGGGCGGTAGTTCCGCAGTTTTTCCAAATCTAGCTGGCCAATTGTTTCCATGTCTTTCTCCAGTTGCAGCACTTCTTCAAAATTGGCCGAGGACGGAAAAACAACCAACAAATCCCCAGCAGCTACATCGGAACTGTCTTTGGCCTTTAGTTCAGCGATGTAATCTGCTTTTTGTGAAATGACAGTGACAGGTGGAGTCTCGGTGGTAATGGTCACGTTCCCTGAAACGATTTCTGGGTAGTCAAACATGAACCCAGCAATGAAAATCAACACCACTGTGCCTACCAGTATGCCAGCGCCCCAAGTGGCGACCCAAGATGGTGGAGAGGCCAGTATTTCCTGTACTTCTCCACTAAAATATTCGATATTGTCTTGCTGCATGTTGCTGCTAATTTTGGGAGGTTCGGGGAAAATTAGTTTGATTGCAGCACTTCTTCCAAGTTGTCAGGCAAAACGTTGCCGTTGCCACCCTTGCTATCCGACAACATCGAGCGAGGCTCGGTCTTCGATTTTGGCATTGCAAGTGGCACCACATGGTCAATCCGAATCGGCAGGTTGATTTTGCTGGTGAACAGCAGCACCGTTTTGCCTTTGAAAGCTTCTTCTATCCTGCTCAAAACGATGGCCTCATTCTGTGCGTCAAGGTCGTTGGTTGCCTCATCGAGTAGCAGGATTTCTGGTTGTTTATAAACGGCCCGAGCAATCAAAATGCCCTGCCGTTGGGCCTTGCTCAAGCCAACACCCCCTTCACCTACCACAGTGTACATGCCGTTTGGTAATCTTTCCAAGAAGGGCAGGATGTTGGCAATTTTTGCAGCTTCCATCAGTCGCTTGCTGTCAATAGACTCTTCACCGAGTACGATGTTACGAGCAATGGTATCGTAAAAAAGATGGCCGTCTTGAGCGACGACGCCACAGTTTTTTAGCCAAATAGAAGTTTGGAAATCTGTCAATTTGAAACCACCGTATTTCAAAATGCCCTCCTGCGGTTGCAAAAAGGTAGTGATAAGATTGAGCAGGGTGGATTTTCCACTGCCGTTAGATCCAACGACGGCCGTTACTTTTCCCTTGGGAATCTGGAAGTCAAGGTTCCTGATGACCCACGGCGAATGCTCACCCTCGTACCTAAACGATAGGTTTTCGCCCTCCAACATGCCATCTTGCGGCAAGAGGTCTATCTTTTCGCCCTTTGGGGTGGTATCGTAATGGAATACTTCATTCATCCTTTCAATGCCCAGTTTTGCTTCTTGCCAGCCAATGAAAAACTCGATAAGTTGACGAATTGGGCTGTTCAGCTGGGTCAAAATAAAAAGTGTGGCTACCATTACACCAATGCTCATGTTGCCATCAATTACAGCCATTGCCGCAAGGTAAATGACGATGATGTTGCGCAATTCTCCCAAGGAGAATGGGATTTGCAGGGAGAGTTCATCAGACAGTGAGTAGGAGCGGCTGATTTTGTAAAGTCTCGCTTCAGAACGTTCCCAAGCCCAGCGTTGGGTCTGTTCAGCACTGGAGAGCTTAATGTCCCTGATGCCTCGGATTAGGTCGGTCAGGCGGCTGTACCGTTCAGCTCCCAGCTTGTGCCGGTTGAAGTTTAGGTTTTTCCGCTTTTTGATAAAGAACCTGACCAAGACTACCTGCACAACTGCAACCACTGAAACAGTCAGGAATATTTTGAAATTGAAGGCCAGCAATACCAGTAAGAAAAGGAAAATCAATAGGCTCGAATAGACGACAGAAACAGCATCTTTTGTGAAAAAGCGGTGAACCCTTGGGTTGTCGTAGAGGGTCTGCATCACGTCGTCAGTCATTCTGGACTGAAAAAAACTGGCAGGCAATTGCAATACTTTCACGATAAAGTCGGTCAGTAGCTTGATGTTCAGCTTAGCACCAACATGGAAAAGCAGGAACCGGCGGATAAAATCCAAGCCAAGCTGACTGATAAAGAGCATCACCCAGGCCACCAACACGTAGGGCAGGAGGTCGGCATTTTGCTGCTCGATGCTTTCATCCACAATCAATTGCATGATGAATGGAAAAGTCACCGCCAGCAGCGCACCTACAAAAAGTGCAGCTGCAAGAAATGCCAACAGTTTTTTGTACCCAATTAAGTTCTCCCAAATGTAGAATGTCCTTTTCTGGATTGGCTGTTTGCTTTCGTTGGAGAAAAAACTTGCGGTAGGTTCCATGAGAAGGATGATTCCTTCACGGTCGTAACCATTGGAATCGTTTACCCATCCGCTTAGGAACTCGGCAGTTGAGATAGTGGCCAATTGTTCAGCAGCGGGGTCGCCAATAGTTACATGCCTTTGGTCGGCTTCGTACACCACGACGAAATGGTTTTCATTCCAATGCGCTATCCCTGGAAGTGGTATATCATCTATCAAGCGTTGGTAAGTCAGTTTTGCACCAACAGTGTGCATGCCGAGTTGTTCAGCAGCTTCACTTACGTTCAGCAAGCTGACTCCCTCCCTTTTTTGGTGGGCCAATGGCCGCAATTGTTCGGTGGTGTAAATCTTTCCGTAAAACTGCGATACCATCCGGAGGCAAACTATACCACAATCACGAGCGTGCAATTGCTTGAAATGAGGGTACTTTTTAGACATATCAATTTGAATGCATCGGGCAAAGGCTGGCATTGCAAAACAGATGTCCAGCGCTTTCATCTTTCCCGAAGATAAAACGAGTAATGGTATTTTGCCTCCCTGTGTAGTTTCTCTGAAATATTTAACTGCTTATCAAGCGTAAGCGCTTAATAATCAGGCACAATAACCGTACCGAATTGAAAACCACTTGAACGTAGTGTTCAATCGAAATTATTGGGTGTGAACTTGTGTATGGGAATGCAAATAGAAGGGCCTAAAAAAAGTGTGACGTGTAAAACGTTGGCAAATATAGTAGTTTATCAGAAACTGATTGTTAACTGCGATAGGTTGGCCAAAAAAATAGGGCGGTTCCGATTGTGACCGGAACCGCCCTAAGTTGCAATTGGTGTTTAATATTAGTTCTTGAAGTATGCTGGACCCACATCTTGGCCGGCTTTTGCCTTTTCAAGACGTGCCTTGAACTCAGTAGATTTTTCAAATTGGTTGGTCCTTGCAAAAATTTCGGACAAAGCGATGAGGGTGTTTATGTCAGTTGGCTGCATGCTTTCCGTTTTTTGGAAATAAGGCAGTGCAGTGGTCATCAGGCCATTGGCTTCGTCCATGTACAATTTGTACTTCTTCTGGCTTTCTTTGTCCATCGGAAGAGCGTTGGCAATTTTGATAAGCTCAACAGCTTTGTTGAAGTAAAGCGAACCAACACTGTACACTGCATCGAACTGTTTGGAATCCAATTCGACAGCTTTGTTGAAATACTTCAACGATTCATCAAAATAGTTTTTCGCTACTTCTGAGTTTTTGTCCTTGGAATATTCCGTATTGAACAGGTTCATGTAAACGTTGCCCAAAGCAGTGTAGATGGATGGGTTGTTCGGCTCTGCTTCGATGGCCTTGCCAAGCATTACTTTCAGCTCTTCGTAACCGCCCTCGGCAATTTTGGCATTGATGCCTGCAAAGAGAATTTCAGTGCTGGTTGGGAACTTCGCCTGACCTTGATTGAAAACGGCCCAAGCTTCGTCTTTTTTTCCAGTTTGGTACAGGTAGTCGAAATATTGGGCATAAATAGCAGCCTCTTGAGTGCCTGCATCATAAAGCTCTTTGTAAAGCTGACCAGCCACGTCCTTTTGACCCGAGGAAGCTGCGCAATATGCTACGACGTACTTATGGTTTGCGATATCGGCATCTGCAATTACAGGTTCACCACCGTTCTTCTTGATGGTGTTGTTGATTTGCATCACCATTTCAAGTGACTTGTAAGCGCCAGCGTAATTGGACTGCTTTATTTGGCTATTGCCAACATTGTTCAATTTATTGGCGGACTCGGTCATGCCAGTAATTGCATCCTTGATTTCGTATTTCTTTGTAGCTACTTCAAGGGCTTTCATGAAAGCCTGTGCAGCTACAACAGGTGCATCAGGATGCTCAGGCACAAAGTCTGGGTTTTTAAACATGCTGGTCATATCCTGGTCAGAAAGTGAGTTGTAAATCTCGCCTTTCGTCTGCCAAGTTTTCACCTTGCCTTTGTTGACATCCGCACCAGCAGCGATATCAATCATCTGAATGGCCTCCTTGAGCTTATCGCCATTGTTGGACGGGTCTAAGTTGTAGCTGCCAAGCGCCTTGGCCGCTTTGTTGAGTGCTTTTTCTGGGTCTTCCTGTGCGGATACCAAGTTTGAGAAAAGGAACATGGCTATCAAGCCGAATACAACTTTTTTCATGTTGATGTGAATTTAGTTTTGTTTTCGTCACTAATGTTCCCAAGCAAGCTTTTGTTTGGAAACGCTTTTAAGACGCCAAATTGCCGCTTAAGGCATTATTTGGATTGTTAAGATTTGCGTAAAATATCAGGCAACGAAGCTCAAACGACTACTGCTCAGTTCCCCCTTCTTCTGCAACATCACCTGTTGGCTCGATACCTTCCACCTCATCTTCCTCATGTGGCACTACGGTAACATCAGCTATGTCATCGTCACCATCTAAACGGATGACCCGGACTCCCTGTGTTGCCCGGCCCATTACTCGGATATCGGTAACCGGCATCCTGATGACAATGCCAGATTTGGTAGTTATCATCAAGTCCTCATTTTCAGCAACCGATTTGATGGCAATCACATCGCCCGTTTTTTCGGTAACTTCCATGGTCTTGACGCCCTTGCCTCCTCTATTTGTCAAGCGGTAATCATTGGCCTCGGTGCGCTTGCCAGTGCCTTTCTCAGAAATCGTCAAAATGGTATGCGTGGGGTCATTTGGTGCCACGATGGCCATACCAACAACAGTGTCATTGTCGTCTTCCAGCGTGATGCCATTAACGCCGCTTGTATTTCGACCCATTGGTCGCACATTTTCCTCTTTAAAGTGGATAGCGTTGCCAGCTTTGGTTGCAATGAAGACTTCGTTTGAGCCATTGGTGAGGCGAGCTTCGAGCAATTGGTCGCCTTCGTTGATATTTATGGCTATTATACCACCTTCCCTTGGACGAGAGTAAGCCTCTACAAGTGTCTTCTTGACTTGACCTTGTTTGGTACAGAACAAGATGTAATTGTTTTCTAAAAACTCTTGGTCGTTAAGGTTCTGAACGATGATGTAGGCCTTGACCTTATCATCAGCTGGTATTGAAAGTACGTTTTGGATGAAACGACCACCGGAATTCTTTGTACCCTCGGGTATCTCAAAAACCCGCATCCAGTAACATTTCCCCTGTTCGGTGAAGAACATCAGGTAGTTGTGGTTGCTGGCAACGAACATGTGCTCAATAAAGTCCTCTTCCTTTGTTTTGCTTCCCCTAGCACCACGGCCGCCACGGCTTTGAATGCGGTACTCAGTAGCCAGCGTGCGCTTGATGTAACCAGCATGGGTGATGGTAATCACCACGTTTTCGTCTGCGATGAAATCTTCCATGTTGATTTCACCTTCTTCAAACGATATTTCAGTGCGGCGTTCGTCGCCGAAACGCTCTTTGATTTCAAGCAGTTCGTCTTTGATAATCTGGCGACGAATGCCCTCATCTTCGAGGATAGCTTTGTATTTTGCAATCAGCTCAAGCGTTTCGTCATATTCCTTTCGAACCTTATCCCGCTCAAGGCCTGTGAGCCGCTGAAGCCGCATCTCAAGGATAGCCTTTGCTTGGACGTCTGATAAATCGAAGGTTGACATCAAGCCTTCTTTTGCGTCGTCAACAGTAGCGGAGCGACGAATGAGGGCAATCACCTCATCGAGGTGGTCAAGTGCGATCAGCAAGCCTTCAAGAATGTGGGCCTTTTCTTCGGCTTTGCGCAGGTCGTATTTCGTACGGCGAACAATCACCTCCAACCTGAACAAGATGAACTCTTCGATGAGGTCTTTCAAGTTCAAAATCACCGGCCTTCCACGAACCAACGCCACGTTGTTTACCCCAAAAGAAGATTGCAGCGGAGTAAGTTTGTATAGGAAATTGAGGACAATGCTGGCCATTGCGTCACGCTTGACCTCGATGACGACGCGCAAACCTGTACGGTCGCTCTCGTCTCGAACATCGCTAATGCCCTCGATTTTCTTTTCATTGGCAAGTTCAGCGATTTTTGCAACCAGCACTGCCTTGTTGACTTGGTAGGGGATTTCGGAGATGATGATGGTTTCCCTTCCGTTGGCAGCTGTCTCGATATTGGCCCGGCCACGAAGTACCACCCGGCCTCGTCCAGTTTCAAATGCCTCTTTTACGCCAGAATAGCCATGTATGATGCCACCAGTTGGGAAATCGGGGGCTTTGATGTAGTTGCAAAGCTCCTCAATGGTGATTTCGGGTTTGTCGATTGTAGCGATTACCCCATCAACGACTTCTTTGAGGTTGTGGGGCATCATGTTGGTTGCCATACCCACCGCAATACCTGAAGAACCGTTCACCAAAAGAAGTGGCACTTTGGTTGGCATCACCGTTGGTTCTTCCAGTGTGTCGTCGAAGTTGAGGGAGAAATCAACGGTTTCTTTTTCGATGTCGGCCAGAATTTCGTCTGTAATTCGGCGCATCCTTGCCTCAGTGTATCGCATGGCGGCGGGGCTGTCGCCGTCCATGGAGCCGAAGTTGCCCTGGCCATCGACGAGTGGGTAGCGAAGTGACCAATCTTGGGCCATACGTACCATCGTGTCGTAAACGGAAGAGTCACCATGCGGGTGGTACTTGCCGAGCACCTCACCCACGATACGTGCTGATTTCTTATGTGCTTTGTTGTAGGAGAGACCAAGTTCATTCATCCCGTACAAAACCCGCCTATGCACTGGTTTCAGACCGTCCCTTACGTCTGGCAGTGCCCTTGAAACGATAACCGACATTGAGTAATCAATGTATGCGGTTTTCATTTCGTCCTCAATGTTGATCGGGATAATTCTTTGTCCTGAATTCATCTAATAATTTTCTGGATTTGGTGTTTCAAATTGTTTGATTCAAAAGCGGGGCAAAAGTAGGAAAAAGCAGGCGGCTTTTCATCCAAAATCAATTGTTTTGGAAGGAAAAAATCAGGTTCAGGAGCCATGATTTTTCTCAAAAAAAATGCTTGGAAAATGCTTTAATTCTGGTGCTTTTCAAACAGGGTAAGTAGGGTGGAAAGCCGTTGTTGCAGGTCTTTTCTGTTGACGATGAAATCCAAGAACCCATGTTCCAACAAAAACTCCGAAGTTTGGAACCCTTCGGGCAGGTCACGTTTAATGGTTTCCTTGATGACCCTTGGGCCTGCAAAGCCAATCAATGCATTTGGTTCCGCAAAGTTGAGGTCGCCCAGCATGGCAAAGGATGCCGTTACGCCACCAGTTGTTGGGTCGGTCATGAGGGAGAAGTAGGGTAGGCCAGCCTTGGCGAGTTGGGTGAGCTTGGCGGAGGTTTTACCCATTTGCATGAGCGAATAAGCTGACTCCATCATGCGAGCGCCCCCAGACTTGGAAATAATTAAAAATGGGCATCGCAGTTCCATGCTTTTGTCGATGGCACGGGCAATTTTTTCGCCTACCACTGAACCCATGGAGCCACCTATGAAGGTGAAGTCCATAGCGGCAATCACGAGGTTTCGCCCATCAATTTGGCCATGCGCCACTGCAATAGCATCTGTAAGGCCCGTTTTTTTGTGTTCTTCTTGAAGTCGCTTTGTGTAGGGTTTAAGGTCAACAAAGTTGAGGTGATCTTTTGAAATGAGGTTGTCGAACAGCACCTCGTAATTTTCCTCAAAAATCAAGTCGAAATAGTCGTGCGAGCCGATGCGAATGTGGTAGTCACATTTCGGGCACTTAAAAAAATTGGTGCGCACCTCCTTCATGGTACTCATCTCATTGCACTGCTTGCACTTGTACCAGAGGCCGTCCGGAGTTTCCTTTTTATATTTTGTGGCAGTTTGAATGCCATCCTTCAATCTTTTAAACCAACCCATTTGAAGATTTTGATTTGCAAAAATGTGGTGGTGTAGCGGCTGCAAAGAAAAGCAGGAAGGCTGAAATTCAAGTACCTAATTCAGCATTGATTGAAAATCAGCCCCTTTTTTTGAGCTAACTCGTCAATAACAAAAATTTTTCACGGTGTTGACGAAGCATTTAACATTGCTCAAAGGAGTGTCTGGATACACTCCATGCCCCAAGTTTACTATGTGTTTGCCTCCAAAATTAGCTATCATTCCCTCGGTTGTCTTTCGAATGGTAGCCTCAGAAGCGTACAACAGGCATGGGTCTAGGTTGCCTTGGAGAACTTTGTCAGGGCCGACCCACTGCCTGCCATGCGCTGGCGTGACGGTCCAATCCAAACCTATCGCTTGGCAATCCAATGCCCCTAATTTAGGGAGCGCAAACCAGCCATCCTTTGCAAAAACGATTTTGGGCACGCCATGAACATTGTCGCAAATCCGTCTGATGTAAGGCAATGAGAATTCCAAGTATTGTTCTGGCGACAGAATTCCAGCCCATGAGTCGAAAATTTGAACAGCATCGACGCCTACTTGAATTTGCTTATTTAAGTAGGCAATGATGGTATCTGTTATTTTTTCGAGCAGAAGATGGGCTTCATTGGGCTGCGTGTAAAGAAATTTCTTCGCCTTGGAAAAGGTCTTGCTGCCAGAACCCTCAGTCATGTAGGCCAACAGTGTCCAAGGTGCGCCAGAGAAACCGATAAGCGGCACCCTGTTTTCAAGGCGCTGTTTTGTGAGGTCAATGGCTTCGTAAACATAGTTCAGGTTGCTGGCGGCAGCTTCGCCGGATAGCAGGTTGGCAACATCTTCGGGGCTTTGAATTGTTTGAGGAAATGAAGGTCCTTTACGTTCTTCCATTTCATAATTCAACCCCATCGCTTCTGGGATGACCAAAATATCTGAGAAAAGAATTGCTGCATCCACTCCAAGCTCATCTACGGGTTGTAGCGTGGCCTCGGCAGCCATGGAGGGTGTGGTGACCAGCTCCTTGAAGCCAGATAGGCTTGCCCTCAAGTCACGGTACTGAGGCAATATCCTGCCAGCCTGCCGCATGAGCCATACAGGGGGCCGCTCCACTTGCTGGCCTTGAAGGGTTCTCAATAAAATGTCGTTGGAAATCATGGTGCAAATGTACCTGCTTTGCCAATGTCTATGCCGTTGCTGCCAGTATTTTACGCTTTTTTTACAAGGCAAAACAAGTTAAGCACTAGATGAAGACACATCTGTTGACCGATTCGTACCCCAATTTTTACAAAATGAAAAAGAGAATTTAATCTACCGTGACTTCCTCAAAAGTTCCATCGCCTTTTTGGCGCTTAATGCTGTTCAGCTTACCTGTGTCGCCATAAATTTCTTTTGACTTGCGATTGTAGGCGATGGCAGCTTCTTCCGCTGTGTCGAACATTCCAATGTGCAATGATTTGCCATTTTGGGAAATAACGGCACGATAGCGATGGTTTTCTTGATAGACGCCAGTATAACCGGTTTTGCTGCTTGTCTTGCGCTTGCGGCTTGCAACAGCCCTCGACCGATAGATGATGTTCTCAAGCCTACAGTCCAACTTGTTGCCGTTTTTTGCACCAACAAGGTTGTCTGACTTCGTCTTTGTGTCTAAAAGGAACTTTTCGGCAATTACCTTGTGCAGGTACAAGGTTTCTGTTTTAAAGCTTCCGTCCGCCTTTTTCCAAGTTTTCTGAAAAACAGCGCAGCCACTTGAGTGTTTGCGAAGGTTGTTGATGAAATCTACTCTGGAAAGATACGGGTCAGAAGTCAACCACTCGTAGACGTTAGCGTCCAGCAAGACGTGGTCTTCTGCGTTTTTGAGTTTGATTTTGTAAAGCACGCGCTCTGATTTTTATTGTTGTTGTACTATTCTATCCAATTCTCTGAAAATCCACCAATGTATTCTTGAAGCTTTACATGTTTGGTAAGTGCAAATATTTGAAATATTAGGCATAAAGCCATGTGCCAAATGATATTTCTTTTGGAATCAGAATGTTTGATATCCTTTTCAGTAAAAATACTCAAACGAGGATAAATGGCTAAACAAAAGGCATTTATTCGTTCAATTTTTCAAACAACTTTGTCTGCGCACGAAGAGCTTGCGAAGGCATCGGGCTTTGCTTTGAACACAAAGCCCATGCTGAGGATGTACCCCATTGCCTCTTTCAAGGCAGTGTTTGATTGGAAGGAAGGGTCGGTGTTGATGTCGGCATGAACCTCCAATTCAACATGGTAAAAATCGAGCAGGTCGCACAGGCTGTAGGCAACTTCAACGGACTTTGCCACTTCTGTAATCATCCGTTCTTTCAGGCTCATGCTCCTCAACGACCTGGAGTTGTTGATGAACATAAATCCGCCTTTTTTCTCTCTCAAAAAAACTATCACCGTAGCAAATTCAATAATGCCGTTCCGAACTTGTGAGTCTGAGCCAATGCACACTTTGAGTCGGTGACCTGCTTCGGTCTCACGCATGATGGTTGATTCTACTGCTTCTTTGATGGGAACGTTGATGGGTTGGCCGTTTAATTTCCTCCAGGATTCCATGGGCAAAACTTTTTGATTGGATAGGCAACAAAATTAATGGAAAGCATTGTGCTTTGCTGTTATTTCAATATTAATTTTAAAACCTTACGCAGTCCAACAAAGAAAGTTCTGTGGAAGTTCCTGAATACCGCAATGTTTCAGTTGTAATATTACTTGAATCGGATGGCCTTGACCGGGCTGATGCGGGTGACCAGCCATGAAGGAATAATTAAAAACAAAATGATGGTAGCCAATGCAAGTGCGTTCAATCCCAATACGTTGAACAAATCTAGCTCAATGGGGGCTTCTGAGAGGTAGTAGTTCTCTTCCGATAAGCGGATAAGTCCATATTTTTTTTGCAAGAAACAAAAGCCTAATCCGGCCAAATTACCTAGCAGGAGCCCAAAAAGAATGATGTAGGAAGCATTGTACAAAAACACCCGCCGAATACTCCAGTCGCTTTGTCCCAGTGCCTTCAGCACGCCGATCATGTTCGTCCGCTCCAAAATTAAAATCATCAAGGCTGTGACCATATTGATGAGCCCCACTACGAGCATCAGGGCCAGAATGACCACTTCATTAATGTCTTGGAGGGCCAGCCAATCAAAAATGGCGGGGTATTTTTTCCTGATGCTCTCGCAATACAGCTCGCTGGGTAGCTCCTCCATGTAGATGTAATCCGAAAACACCTCAATGTCTTGTAAATTGTCCACAGAGACTTCAAACCCGCCTACCAAGTCCGGTTCCCAGTTGAGCAATTCCTGTACTTTTCGGATGTCCACCATCGCAAATTTGCGGTCGTACTCTTCAAGCCCAGTTTTGTAAATGCCTGTCACGATGAAGCGCTTTGCGAGTGCCTCGCCATTTTGCACAAAATAGAAAATGAACTTGTCACCTACGCCAAGTTCGAGGCGGGTCGCAGTTTGTTTGGACAGTACGATACCATTTCCTGCGCTGTCGGGAAGTTCAAGTCGGTTGCCTTCCACCAGAAATTTGTCGAAAAAAGTCCAGTCGAAATCCTTGCCGATGCCTTTCAAAATAATACCCTCAATCTCCTTTTTTGTCTTGATGATGCCCGGTTTGAGGGCAAAAGTTTGGATGTGGCGAATGCCGCCTTTGGTTTTTCGCTCGGCTTGCCATGGCATTTCCCAGTTAAAAAACATCGGCACTTCCGTGTAGCTGATGGGGCCAACCGTGTCGAGGTGGGGGTAAAAAGGCTGGTTGATGCTGATGGGAACTGACTCGCCTGTCGTTCGGTTAATTTGCGTACTGGTGATGTGAATATGCCCCCAAAAACCGAAAATCTTTTCGCCAATCTGGTTTTTGAAACCTGAAATGACAGCTGTTGCCACGATCATCACCGCAAGACTCAGTGCAACTGCCACCACAGCGATGCGTACAATCAACCCCGTGAACGAGTGGCGGTTATTGAGCGCAATTCGACTGGCTATGAAAAATGGCAGGTTCATGCGGGCAAAGATATTTGAATTGCCGATTGTGTTGCGCTTTTGGCCAAACTCCCAAGCGCTTTGTTTGAACGGATGTCAAAACTTGGGCTTGCTTGCCTATTTTTGCCCCCTCGAAAAAATTGACATCGAAAATACAACCAATATTCAATGAATTTCATCGAAGAACTCCGCTGGCGCAACATGCTCCACAGTGCCACAGAAGGCGCTGAAGAACACCTCAGTTCAGGCATGAGGACTGGATACATCGGTTTTGACCCCACAGCTCCCTCGCTCACCATCGGCAACTATGTCCAAATCATGCTCCTGACCCTGCTCCAGCGTTCGGGCCATCGCCCGGTGGTGCTGATGGGAGGTGCAACGGGCAGGATTGGCGACCCCTCTGGAAAGGACAAGGAACGGGAACTGAAAACCTTTGATGAGATTGATGCCAACTTGGCTCGCCAGCAGCAGCAAATGATGAAGTTTCTTGAATTTGGTGACAAGGGCAATCAGGCTATCCTCTGCAACAACCTTGATTTTTACAAGGACATGAACGTGCTGACTTTCCTCCGGGATGTTGGTAAAACCTTGACTATCAACTACATGATGTCTAAGGATAGCGTTCAGAATCGCTTGGACTCAGGGATGTCGTTCACGGAGTTTAGCTACCAGTTACTGCAAGCCTATGACTTTCAGTGTCTGTACCAAAAGCATGGCATTACACTCCAGATGGGCGGTTCTGACCAGTGGGGCAATATTACTTCCGGAACTGAATTCATCCGCCGCAACTTGAGCGAAAAGGCCCACGGAATCACCACGCCATTGCTCACCAAGGCGGATGGTACCAAGTTTGGCAAGTCTGAGGCAGGCAATATTTGGCTCGACCCCAACTACACCTCGCCGTACAAATTCTACCAGTTTTGGATTAACGCAGATGACCGGGATTTGCCAAAGTTCATGCGTTATTTCACGTTGAAAACTAGGGAAGAAGTGGAGGCACTTGAGGCTACACATGCCAGTAACCCAAGTGCGTTGAAACGTATTTTGGCGGAAGAGTTGACAGTGCGGATTCACTCTGAACCCGTTTTCAAGGCGGTGCAAAATGTCTCGGAACTGTTGTTTAACAGCAAGGCTGGCCGAGAAACTTTGTTTGAACTTGGCGAAAAAGACCTTGAAACTGTTGCTGAAGAGATTCCGAGTTTTGAGGTGGCCAAATCGGTACTGTTGAATGGCGTTGGCATTGTCGAGCTAATGTCTGATGTGACCAACATGTTACCTTCAAAAGGAGAGGCAAAGCGGGCCATTCAAGGCCAAGCTGTGTCGGTGAACAAGGAAAAAGTGACCAGTGCTGAAGCTATTATCAACCACGAATCGCTGCTACACGGCAAGTACATCATGCTTGAAAATGGCAAGAAAAATAAGGTGATGCTGGTGGTGAAATAGTATCTCCGACATTGAAAAAGGGGCTCGACTGTTTCAAGTCGAACCCCTTTTTCTTTAGGTAAAATTCATTCTGATGAATCCTTGAACGGGTTTCGGGGAACCCAATCAGCTGTGGGGCGCAGGTAGTCCACAATTGGTGGCAAAATCTTGTTGGTCAGGCGGTTGCTGGCCCTGATGTAGCAGAGCATTTCATGCGCTTCGGCGCCAATCGTGCTTTTGATTTCCATGGCGGTTCGGGCATAAACTACATGCTTAACCCGCTGTTCGATGCCAATTTTGAGGATGTCGAAAAGCATGTTGTGGTAGATGTGATACGCTCGGTTCAAGCCAGGTTCAAACCCCAAAAAATGCGCCTCCAGTTCATCGTGATTCTGGATGGTGGTGTAAAAACCAATCAACTTGCCATCCAGAAAATAACCAAAAACATTGAAAAGGTCGCCCAATTGGCGCTTGAGGTTAGGCAGGTAAGTTTCGTTCAGCGAAACCATGTTGAAATCTTGATTGTCCACAACGGATTGGTACAGTTCGAAAAGCCGTTCTTGATGGCTAAATATCTGGCTATCAGTTAGTTTGGTTTTTTCAATCCCATCCAA
>CAYTZS010000058.1:22791-25595 GCA_964442355.1 uncultured Saprospiraceae bacterium
CTTTTGAAAGCTTTCCTTGCCCTGACCTTGTATTTTGAGGAAATATCGTTCATGTAGTCCTCGAATTCATGCCAATGCTCACGGATTTTTAGTACCATGTTGGGATGGAAAGTGAACTCCCGAAACTTTCGGTCAATCAGCAATTGTACCGGTGCTCGGTGTTCCTCGGCGATGTCTTTGATGAAAATTGCATCAATATTGATTTGCTTTTTTTCAAGTTCCGTTTGCGTAATTATCAAAGCTTCTTCCAATAAATCGAAGGCAGTGGTTTTGTCAATTTCGGGTTTGAAATGAAAACCATGTTCACCTGTAAGGAGCAGGTTGCCGCAAACCAACAAGTTTCGGTTTTTACCAGCCACGAAATTGCGAACGATACGCCCGAAGGCCCGAACTATGCAGGGGTACTTTTCTTTTTCCTCGTCTGATTGAATGCTTTCGCCAACGCTGAAAGGGCTGATTTGGCAGTAAGCTACACCCGCTGGTGTTTGATTTTGGTAAAAAATAAGGTAGCAGAATCTCATGCCCTTTGGGGGGCTTGTCTCTATCGTTGTCAAGTATGGTTTGTGCAAAAAGCCATTGTGGGTTGGGGCCCCAGCTTGCCAATCGGCGGGCAATTCTTCAACACTGTAGAAGATGTTAAATTGATAACCCGTCTTGGAAAGTGGCTTGTTCTGATTCACCAGCGTTTTGTGCTTGGATGGATTGTCAAATTTGGGGCTCCCAAAGAAAACCACTGGTTGCTGTTGAATCGTAGCAAAGGCTGGTAAAGCATGAAGGGAATTTCTTACCCAAGCATATTCCAGCAACAACAATGTGACGAGGCAAAGTAAAGCAATAGTCAAAGGAGGTCCCGTTTATTTCTCGTAGGAAACGTAAAATCGGAACGATAGTTCTAGCCCAGTCGAGATTTGAAAAAATGTTCTTTGGGCGAATGAACTTGTGAAACCACCCTAAAATCTGTTCGGGTAAGTTTCCTCCATCAACTTGATTACAGTCTCATAAACGTCCTCCGGGTTCGGCTTTGAAAAATAATCACCATCAGACCCATAGGGCGGACGGTGTGGTCTCGCCGATAAAGTCAAAGGTGGGCTATCAAGGTATTGATAACCGCCTTGAACCTCCAGTACTTCCCGCATCATGTAGCCTGTTGCACCACCGGGCACATCTTCGTCCATGAAGATGATGCGGTTCGTTTTCTTTAGCGACTCAACAATTTTATGCTCAAGGTCAAAAGGCAGGAGCGTTTGCACGTCAATCAATTCAACAGATATGCCAGTGTTTTCAAGCAATTTGATGCCTTCCATTGCCACTCGAATGTTGGAGCCGTAGGTGACCAAAGTGACATCATTGCCTTCCATCAATACCTCTGGCACCCCAAGTGGAACGGTGTATTCGCCAATGTTGTCTGGCATGCGCTCCTTCAAACGGTAGCCGTTCAAACATTCAATGATAAGGGCAGGGTCGTCTGAATTCAGCATGGTGTTGTACATGCCAGCCGCTTGCACGAAGTTGCGAGGGGTGAGTATGTACATCCCCCTTAAAGAGTTGACTATCAAGCCGATAGGTGAGCCTGAGTGCCAGATGCCTTCCAGCCTGTGTCCCCTGGTACGAATGATGGCAGGAGCTTGTTGAATACCGTTGCTGCGGTAGCGTAGTGTGGCCAGGTCGTCTGACAACGGTGCAAGTCCATAAATAAGGTAGTCAAGGTATTGGATTTCAGCAATTGGACGAAGGCCACGCATGGCCATCCCGATGGCTTGGCCCATGATGGTCCATTCACGAATACCAGTATCAAAAACCCTGTCTTCACCGTACTTGTCTTGCATGCCCACGAATCCCTGGTTCACACCGCCAATCTTGCCGACATCTTCACCAAAGGCAAACAGGTTTTGGTACTTTTCGAGTGCTTTGTCAAAAAACTTGTTCAGCACCTCAAAGCCGTTTTTTACAGGAGAGGTGTCAGAATAAACGGGTGGTATGGCAGGGACGTTTAACGCCGAATATTTACTGGTGCTGTACAAGTGGGAGTGGTACCGCTTGTGTGCTAGGTTTTTTGAGCGCTCAAGCCAAGATTTCAAAGCATCTACGCCTGCTGTTTGCTGTTTTTTTACAGCAAACATAAGCTGCCGTGCATTTTTTACGAAGTCAGAGTAATGAGGATTGAGCAGTTGGTCAAAGTCTTTTTTTAAAGCCTTGACTTCTTCTGATGAGTTTTCATTCAAAATTTGCTCATAGATTTTTGCCAAAACACCTGCCTCTTCTTTTACTGGTTTGTTGTAGGCGTTCCAAGCCCGGTCACGGCAGTCTTTCACATAGGTTTTTGCCTTTTCCTGTAGCTCATTGATTTCTTCCTCAGTAGCTAAGCCAGCGTCAACAATCCAACGGCCCATGACCCGATTGCAGTCATATTCCCGTTCCCATGCCAATCGTTCAGGTGATTTGTAACGTTCGTGCGAGCCGCTGGTTGAGTGTCCAAGTTGCTGCGTACAATCTTCAACGTGGATAATGGCGGGGATGTGAGAAGTCCGCATTTTCTCTGTGGCCATTTCGTAAAGCTCACAGAGAGCTGGGTAGTTCCAGCATTTTTCAACATAAATCTCGTAGCCTTCCCCTTTTTCATTCAATTTGAAACCAGACAACACTTCGGAGATATTTCCCTTCGTGGTTTGGTACTGCTTTGGTACGGAAATGCCGTAGCCGTCATCCCAAACAGAGACCAGCATCGGTAACTTCTGTACGCCAGCAGCATTGATAGCTTCCCAAAAAACACCCTCCGATGTTGATGCATCGCCTATCGTGCAAAA
>CAYTZS010000059.1:0-21463 GCA_964442355.1 uncultured Saprospiraceae bacterium
ATCAAAATGGCTGGTAATAAAACTTTGACCATGATTAAGCCCGACGGCGTTCGTGACGGACACATCGGTGCAATCCTCAACGACATCACGGCTGCGGGCTTTCGCATCGTTGCCCTTAAAATGACGCAACTTACAAAGGCCAAGGCTGGCGAATTCTACGCCGTTCACGCCGAGCGTCCTTTCTACGGCGAGTTGGTTGACTTCATGTCTTCTGGCCCAATCGTAGCTGCTATCTTGGAAAAAGAAAATGCAGTTGCCGACTTCCGCACCCTCATCGGTGCCACCAACCCTGCAAATGCTGAGCCTGGCACCATCCGTGCGAAGTACGCAAAGAGCATGGGCGAAAACGCCGTTCACGGCTCAGACTCTGACGAGAACGCTGCCATCGAAGGTTCATTCCACTTCGCAGGCGTTGAAATGTTCTAAGAAACGTTTTTACTCCAATGAAAAAGGCCAGTTGATTGCTCAACTGGCCTTTTCTTTTTCTTGAAATCAATATCCTACTTCGCTCTTTTCAGCCGCCGCTTGCCCACTTTCACTGACCGAGAATTGCTCAAGGTGCTTTCGGTATGCTGTGCATTCATGCTGGAAACGGCATAGGTGTAAACCTTGCCAACCACAGCAGTTGAATCCACCACCTCGATTTTCCGTGCATCGTTAAGACGTATGATTTGCAGGATGTTCTCTGGGTTATTGAAGTCGCCGGGGAGTCGGTCTTCGAACCGATAAACTACCAAGGTCTTGGCCGTTTTTTCCTCGTCTTTCAAATTGCAGATAAACTTCAGCCCTCCCTTTTTCACCAATTTGGGCTTCGCAACATTGGGGATCGGCGGCTGCGGCAACTTCATGTAGGGCAGCTCCGGCAACAGCGCTGGTACTTTGTAGTAGTTGTTTTGGAGCGAATCCACCAACCCAAACGGGTTTTTGCGAAGCGAAGTGTAATTATAGAAAATGCTGCCATTGATGCCTGCCGTCTGGCGGTTCAAGCGAATTTGCTTTGGGATTTCCAATCCGTTGCTCCAAGCGGGTTCTTGGTTCACGCCAATTTTATAGGCAGCATGGCCAACGTAAACATTACGGTCAAAAGCATTCTTTTCCCACCAGTGCAACAGCACTTCATAGTCGGCAACGGAGAACCCAATGTTCCAATAAAGTTGCGGCGCTACGTAATCCACCCAGCCCTTTTGGAGCCAACCCCGTACGTCGGCATAGAGGTCATCGTAGGTGTTGATGCCAGCACGGGTGGCCGAGCCGAGCTTAGGGTCTTTGCTGGCATTGCGCCAGACACCAAACGGGCTGACCCCAAATTTCACAGAAGGGTTGCTTACCTTTATCATACTCGACACCTGCGCAATCATCATATCAACATTGTGCCGACGCCAGTCTTCAACTGAAACAAACCCGAAGCCGTACTTCGCAAAATCCTGTGCATCGGGGAAAAGCTCGCCCGCTGCCGGGTACGGATAGTAGTAGTCGTCAAAGTGGATGCCGTCCACATCGTATTCCATCACGATTTCGTTCACCACCTCAGTAATGTAGTTGCGTACATCCTCCAAAGCAGGGTTGAAATACAACTTGCCGCCATAGCGCAAGAACCACTCAGGATGGTGCTTGTACGGGTGCATCGAGGACAATGTGACGGTGTTGGTGTCCATGCTGGCACGGTACGGATTTAACCAAGCGTGAAACTCCAAATTGCGTTTATGGGCCTCTTCCACCATAAAAACCAAGGGGTCAAAGCTCTCTTCGAGTGGCTTGCCCTGTTGGCCGGACAAGTATTTTGACCACGGCGAAATCTTGGAAAGGTAAAACGCATCGCCCGTCGGCCTGACTTGTGCCAGCACGGCATTGAACCCCGACGATTGCAGCAGGTCAACGGTCTGCGTCCATTCGTCCATGAAGCGCTCTTTGCTCAGGCCCTGTGCGGACGGGAAGTCAATATTGGCCACCGTGGCAACCCATGCCCCACGAAACTCGCGCTTGGGCAGGCCCGATGCTTGGCCATTTGCAAATTGAATCAGGGTAAACAGGGCGAAGCTGGCCAGTAGCGCCCGATAGGCATTTCTCATGGTAAATTTGCATTTGGGGATTGTGGATTCAGGAATTGCCCATCCTGATGGATTGCAAAAACCTAATCCTCAATACCTTATTATTTAGGTGGCAAAGTTACCAAAAAGGTAGCGGGTCGGCAATGCCTGTGGCAGCCGACCCGCTTTTTAGTCTTTTGGGCAAATAGTTTATGCCCTGTTCAGCAAAACAACTGGTTTCGTCAGCAGCTTGCCATCTTGACGGATGGTAATCATCAAAGTGCCAGGAGCACCTTTGCTCACATCAATCTGGCGGTCGTAGTAGCCATCGAAATTCGGCAACGATTCGTTGAAAATCGTCTTGCCAGTGATGTCGGTGATGGTCACTGTCGTAGGAGCGGCCTCGCCCCGGAACTTGACGTTCAAGTCGCCGTAGGTGGGGTTCGGGAAAGCATTCAGCTCCTCCAGTTCGAGGGTATTGTCAATGCGAGGCAGTTCAGTCTCCTTGGGCTGCACTTGCTCCTCCACCACTGGGGCAGGTTGCTCTTGGTTCGGGCAAACCTTGAACTGTGCCTCTACCTTTGACTCCTCTCCATCACGCAGGTAGCCGATGGTAAAAAACTCGCCCGGTTTGTGCTTGTCACGCTCCACCACCAGCTCGTTGTGGGTGTTCACGGGCACACCATCAATGGACACGATGCGGTCGCCAGCTTGTAAGCCAGCAGCCTCAGCCGGCCAACCAGGAATGATGCCGTCCACACCAACGCCCTTGCTGTCGCTGCCGTAGCTGCCTATCTGCACCCCAATGAACACATCGCAAGGGCCACGCTCGGTGCGGTACACGTAATTGTAACGGAAGTGGCGCTCTTGCTGTTTGCCAGTCAGTTCGGCAGTGGTGGAGAGCGTTTCACCATTGCGGAGGTAGGTGATATTAATGGCATCGCCGGGTACGTGGGTAGCGAGCACCCTCGAAAGGTCACCGTGGGCACGGAGGGTTTCGCCGTCAATGCCTGTGATGACATCGCCGGACTTGAGGCCAGCCGCTGCTGCACCAGACCCTGCCACGATGTCCGTGACGAGCACGCCACCGTTCTCGTTGCTCTCCGGATAAATGCCGAGGAACGCTTTGGTCATCGTTGGCTCGCCTTGCTCGTCGCCGATAAGCGCCAAGTCGGACATGTCGGGCATCTCGAATTTGAATTCGCCACTTTCCATGTCGCCCCACTTGACTTCTTTCTTGTGCTTGCCACTGCGCACGTAAATTACCGTTTCGCCGTTAGCATTGTCCACACCCGTATCGTCGCCAGTTATGACCACGAACTCGGAGGTTTTGTCTTCATTGGCAGCGCTTTCCACTTCTTTCAGGTACGCATCCGCAGGCTGTCCCTTCTGGATGCTTTTTTTCTTTACGGTCCAGGTGCCGTCATCGTTGAGCGTCTTTTGGATGATGACGACGTTGCTGTTGTTGGAGGAGGGGGTGGTCTCCTGCTGCGCCACGGCAGCTTGTCCCATGAAAGCGACCATTGCCAAGCTGCAAATGGTTGAAAGAAAATGTCTTTTCATTTCGATTAATTTTTGTTGTGAAAAGTTAATCGGACCTCAGCAGTCCGGGTGATTTTTACAAGAACGAAGTCAAGGACAGGATAGTAACAAAGATGGTTGCTTATTTGAAAAAAATGGCATTGAATTGCAGGCAATTGCTGAAACGGAGCAGTTTCTTTGGCCGAAAAGAAAATTGGCAATACTTGACGCTGCACAGGTGTGGGCGTTCTTTGCCTGCGATAAGGTAGTTTGGTAGCGTTTCGGCCTGTGAGGGTTAGATATGCACTACCTCGGGATAAAAGCATAAGCGAAAGTTCCCAAGATTAGCATCAATGCCAAAAACGAATAGGATTTGATGACGAATCTATCTTGAAAGTAGGCTATAATGGACAATATCAAAACTACAGGCATCAGCATAATCACAGAACCTGATACCAGTTCAAAGAGTCCACTGCCAAAGCCCATGTCATGTCTATCCCAATGGAAATGAGAAAACACCTTCAAAGTGGCAAACCCTAGCCACGTTACCAAGACAAGCAACAATGATACAAAACCAAGCGCTGATTTTTTCATGGCTTTTTAGTTTTGGTGAGGCTACAAGGAAGTAAAAAAGAACCTGCTTTGCAATGAGAAATGTCAGACGAGAACTAAAAACCAATATCCGGGGCTTTGGTATTGCTCCCTCTACCCTTCCTTCTTGAAGGTATGCAACAACGATTTGTGCCAAATCTACAGGTCAAAATCTTGAATGAACAGAGAATCAACCAACAGCATGTTGCTGATATGGACGCTATCGGTGTGGCGGTAATTGTACAAGAGAGCCATCTACCAACTGACTCCAATCTTGGGCAGCTTAGGTTAGCTTCAGTAGCAGTGATAGGAAGGTGGTGATTGTTTTCATGGACGATGGGTGGTTGATTTTGTGAAGTTGGTTGGGGGGTGGAAGTATTTCGGTTGTGTTTGTCTTGCAGATGGTTAATTATACCTGTCAAAGATGAGCTGATATTTGATTGAAGTCAGCCTGCCCTTCGGGATAAACTGTGAAACACCGTTGCGAATGGAACCATTGATTAATTCCTCCGGGCTAGGCGGTTACTAACAGTCTTTAGTATGATTCCAAAGCATGTTGGGCTAGTCTTGAAAGAGCTAGTGCTTTTTGATTCAGGCTCACTTGCAAAAGCAAGAGTGCAATCAAAAATAAATTCTACAAAGATTTTGCAACTCTAAACCCTATTTCACCATTACTCTTCTTAGATTGATATGCTTGAATGGAAGAAACACGACATTCATTCTTAGATGAATTCCAACTTCCGCCTCTTACAATTGAGTAAACCCCACCAACTTTACCAATTGGATTCTCATCAGCAAATTCCTCTCCCAAAACGTCAAAACACCACTCGCTCACATTTCCTGACATATCATATAGACCTAATTTGTTGCATTGCTTTGATGCTACAGGATTTGTATAGGGAATATTAGTATTAGTTGAATTGCTTTTACACCAACCCACCTTCTCCAAACTGTTGCTTCCAGAATAGATAAATGAATATGATGAAAATGCCCCCTCTTTTGCAGCATACTCCCACTCTGCCTCTGTGGGGAGTCTCCAACCTTGTAAATAAATCGTTTTACTTTCTATCCCTTTTTTATATTTATCTCCATATTTTACATTTAACCATTTAGTATAATCAACAGCATCATACCAATTAACATTTTGAACCGGGTTATCACCTCTAGGGTTAGCTGAATAGTCAAAGACATTCCAATTTTTATAGAGACAAAACAAAGACCATTGCCAAAATGTAGTTTCAGTTGTCGCAATTTCAAATGAATCAATCTTAACCAGCTTGTTAGGAAATTCATATGAATTACAGTTATTATCACCGCTAACACAACCTATCACAAATTTTCCTGCCTCTACAAGCCTCATTTCAGGCAAATATCTTTTTTTTAACTTATCAAAATGAATTGAATCAATTTGCCATATTGCATTACGAATATGATCACAATCAGCATCATGCAGATTTAAACGTTCTTTAATATCCAAATATTTTTCAGGCATAATTGAAAGTGCCGTATCCAAAACTCCACTTGCTCTTTGGCATAATCCTGCCTCATTAAAATAAAATGAAACTTCTATATAACCTTCAAAAGTTAAAGAAGGGCTTGCTCTCAATAACATTGCAGTTTTGAGTTTGCTTAGTGCAACTTCATATTTGAGCTCATACATATTAATTCTAGCCTCACTGTTTAACAATTTAACCATCTCCAATGTTGCCCCTTCTAGCTCTTTAAGGGTCTTTTGTGCTTCACCCTTTTGAAAGTTTGCTTCATCTGCATTTTTTTGAGCAAGCAAAGCATTTTGTTCAGCAATTTTCCGTTGTTCATCAGCAATTTTAGTTTGCTCTTCAGCAATTTTTCTTTGTTTCTCAGCGTTTTGTCTTTGCTCTTCAGTGGCTTTTTTTTCTTTTTCTAATGCTTCAAACGCCCTTTTCATCTCTGATGCACTTCGTTGAGCCTCACTTTCAGCCTCTTCTGCCCTCTTCTTGGCAGCAACAGCTTCATCTCTTTGACGCCTAATTGCTAAGAATACCTTGTCTATCTCACGGTCAATTTCAAGTGTTTTGGATGGGTCGTAGGCTTGTGCTGCTCTGTATTTTTTTATTGCAACTTCGAATTCACCTTTGCGCAAAGCTTCGTCAGCCTCTCTGACAGCAGAACTGAAATCTACCTGCGCTGATAAAGAAATTGGTATTAAAAAAAAGAAAAATAAGAATGAAGTTAAAGTTTTTGTTTGCATTTTGATTTTGCAATTTGGTTCTGTAGTTCGATAAAAGTTGATTGAATTTCTTTGTCGCCCTTTTGGGACTTAGCAATTTCATTGAGGTCTTTTATGATGTAATCGGGTACGCAAGATTCGCTAAGTAATATGGTCTTTGCTCTCCTCGCCACATCTTCAAACTTGAGTTTCTCTTTTGCACTTTGCTCTTTTTTAAATTCTTCAAGGGCATTTCTAGCCTCGACCGTTTTTTCTTTGGCTATTGTTTCATTTTGAATTGCTACTTTTTTAGCATGGTTTGCCTGCCCATAACTCCAAACTGCAACAAATGCTAATATTAAAGCGACAAGTGATACAAAGATAGCAAGCCTAGTCCGTTGCTTTGCCCTTCTTTCGTTATATTCAGCGTTTTCCCTCATCTGCCTTTCTTCCTCTGCACGTCTACGCTCCTCTTCGGCCTTTAGTCGTAGCGCTTCTAGCTCCGCTTCTTTGCGTTTTTGAGCCTCTCGTTCTGCTTCTAATCGTTCATCTTCTTTCCGCTTTGCTTTTGCTTTTAAAACAGGTGCCACAAGCGTATCGTGACTGAGTTCATAAGTATAACCTCCATGCAGGCTCGGCTCGGCACGGAGCAGATGACTATCTACTAACTTTCTTAGAGTTTGTGTAGCAATGCCATAAACCTTCAATATCAAGCCTTCGTAGAGACTCAATCGGCGCTCTTCTTCTTCATAGACCAATCCATCTTCGACGAGCCGGCGAGCGGCCAACTGTTCTTCCTCATCGCCAACAGTAGCTATTTTCTCCAAGTAGTAGTTCTCAATGACGGCGTCCAGGTCACCTACATCGGCAGGTAGAATAACTTTCAGCGAATGTGCTACTGCCTTCAGTTCAATCGAATTGCAGACAATCTGCAACTGGGTGCTTTCGATGGGCTCGGTTCCTTTTTCCGTCAAGAAATCCAACATCTTGTCGAGGGCGCCAGCTTCGTATTGAAAAGGCGTGGAGAGATAGTTGCCAGCGAGCGCAGCAGGTTCTGTGACGGCCTGCTTGGCTTGCTGTAAATTGAGTGGCCGAAGCTCATACCAAGTTTTGCTTACGCTAGGCAAGTAGTCGGAAAGCTGGCCGAGCAGGTGCATACGGTCCTGCCGAATAGCCATGACCACTCGCAAGTCAAGCGGTTTTTGCAATAGGGCTTGTTGGTCTTCGGTCAGTGGGCCTTCGTCTTTTCCGTAGAGTTCGAGCATGTCCCAGTAGCGGCTGGGCAGCGGGGTGTACAACGCCTCCGCCAATTGTTTGCGGAAGGCCAACACTGCCTCCGGCGGGTAGGTGAACAACTCTTCGAACTGATCGAAGAGGAGCAATATTTTCAAAGGAACCTTTTCGCCTTTTTCATTTTCTTGTAACGCCAATAGTTGTTGCTCCTTCAGGTCGTGCCAGATAGTCGCTTCGTTCTCGACGAGCTTGTCCAAGAAAGTGGACAAATTTGACTTCCCTCCCCTGAGTATTTCCCGACAGCGTACATCAGGCATGAGTTGGCCTTCGAGGGGTGCCTCCTTGTCGAAGGCATTAAATCGAATACGCAGGGTACGGTATTCTCCACTCTGCTCAATAGATGGAATAACGCCAGCATTAAGAAGAGAACTTTTGCCCATTCCTGACTTACTATACAACACAGTAAGTGGCTCCTGCCTAACTTTGCGGCAAAGTGCCGCAACATCTTTATCGCGCCCAAAGAATATTCTGCTCTGATAAGTTTCGAATGGCTGCGCTCCAGGATATCGTGGTTGTGTTTTGTTCATACTTGAGGGGTAAGCTGGGGCCAAAGCTTGCGAAGTTCATCAAACTGGTCAAGGAAAGCCTTGCGCATCCGATTCATTTCCACATTATAATCCTCATGGTGTACAATTCCCAGCGAATTTTCCTCTTCCAGCTTGGTGTAGCGAGCTTTTAACTGGATGAAAACATGAAGCAACTCCCTACCACTGTCACCTGAACCACTGAGCATTTTTTTTACCCTATCATAAATTTCATCAAACCGGTTTTCTACTACTAAATCGGTAAGTTCATTAACGAAAGGTGTGACAGTATCTTCTTGTGGTGCTTGTTCTCCCTTGAACTTGGGCTTAGGCCTAAGTAAAACTGTAGGTTTACTTGACTGCTCACATCGATTTAAAAGTTCACCTACGAAGTCAGACAAATGGTCGTCTACAAACTTTATGGTATACTGTTCTGAACAACTTTCTGCATTTTGGGCATCAAACGGCACTGCCACTTTCAATGTTTGCAATTTCTCTTTCGTCTGATTGAGTACTCGCATGAACAAATGATTATACCATTGGTCGAAAGACATGCCCAAGAACAGAAAATACTCCGCCCCGATAATGGCATCCTTCAACATGGGCGACATGCTATTGCCTGTAAATACCGACTTGAGGTAATCGTAAAAATCGTCGTAGGTCAACACCATCGAATTTCGGTCTTCGATGTTACCCAACAATTGATAGACCATGGGACGTTCGGGGGTGGGTACTGGCACATCTTCCCGATATGGTTTGTTGCGTACATACGTTTCAAAGTCGGCAGCATAGCCGGAAAAAGCCTGTCGCAGCTTGGTGTCCGGCGTCATGGAGATGTAAATGGGGAACCGAATCCGGGCAAGGGTCTTGAGCGATTCTTCGGCATGGGGTGTGGGGCGGTTGTAAAACTCTTTCACCTGCCGCACGGGTGAGGTTTCGTTGCCACCTGGCTGCAAGTGGTACCAGCCGTTGTCGTTTACTCGAATGCGCAGTTGCGCCGATTGTTTTCGCAGGAATTCGGCCAGTCTTTTTTCCATTGATGCTTCACCCGGTGCAGTGTACATTTCTGGCCCGACCACCACGATACACTTCTCTTGCTCAATGCTGTACAGCAAATCGCCCCATTCGTGTTCGGACATTTCAGGTGTTGTAGGAACGGGCAGTTCGGCTAAGACCATAGGGCTTTGGTTTGTTTTTGTTTTGTTTCAACAACTAATGTTGCGGGCAAAGATAGAAAGTGCAGATAAAAAAACAAAAAAGCTGGAAATAGCAAATCTACCACTATTTCCATGCTACCAAGCGGATACCTGTACCCTATTTTACACAATATATTATGCTATACCTAGTCCGTGAATTAGACGCCTTTTTTATCGAAATAGCAAATGAACCCGATTCTGCCCCAACAGCTTTTGCCCAACCCTTTTTAGTTTTGGAAACTCAAGACAAGCTAAACTTAACCGGCAACGTAAACAGCACCCGCACTACCCTACCCCGCTGCTTGCCGGGCGTCCATTTAGGCATTTTGCCGACCACCCGAAGTGCCTCTGCACCGCAGCCACCACCAATGTTTCGTATCACTTGGGGATTGCTGATGCTGCCGTCTTTTTCCACTACAAACTTGAGGTACACAGTGCCTTCGATACCATTTTGCCGAGCCATTTCTGGGTAGCGGATATTGTCGTACATGTATTTTAACAACATGTTGGTGGCACATTCATGGCGTTCTTTTTTTGCCAAGCCCCTGTCTTCGCAACCGGGGAAGCGGGGCATTTCCTCCGCTACAATAACGAAATCAACATCGTCACTTGGTTCATCTGGCGGAAGTGGCGGTGCTTTTGGCACAATTGGCGCAGCGACTGCCCTGTTTACAGGCTCGCCAGTCATTGCAGCACTCGTATCTGCTGGTACGATGCTCGGGAGCAAACCTATCGCCACCAAATCGGGCACTGTCAGAATGTTGTCGTTGGGCTTCAAGACAGTAGCAGGCGGCTGTTCAGGCTGGCGTAATTGATTAACTACGAAGGGTTTAAGCGCTACTTCGGTTGGATAGGTTTCTGCTTCAAAAACTGGGGAGGCACCCCGTTCCGTGGTTCAGTTGAATGCCAAAATGGCCAAGAAGATGGCAGCTGCGAAGCCAATGCGAAGGTTGATGGAGCGCATGCGCTCCATCCTTGAGATGTGGATACTTTTCATAGCTTTAAAATTTGGTACAACTGGAAAGATGCGCCGGTGTTTTATTTTGGCGCTTCGCAAGAGGCAATTGTTAGCTTTGCGGCTTTTGTAGGCTTTCACTGGCTCGCCATGACAAAAGAGCGACGAGTGCCGAGGCATCGACGAGTTTACACTCTATCAAAACAGCCAATAGCCAACAACCAACAGCAAGAAAATGATTGAATACGAAAGATATGTTTTGAAAAACGGGCTGCGGGTGCTCATCCATGAAGACAAAAGCACACCGATGGTGGCTGTCAACGTTCTGTACGACATCGGGAGCAAGGACGAGAACCCGGAGAAAACGGGTTTTGCGCACCTCTTCGAGCACCTGATGTTTGGTGGCTCTGCCAACATCCCAGACTTCGACGACCCCATTCAGTTGGCAGGGGGCGAAAACAACGCCTTCACTAACAACGACATGACCAACTTCTACGACGTGCTGCCAGCCGAGAACCTTGAAGTGGCGCTCTGGCTGGAAAGCGACCGGATGTTGAGCCTCAATTTTGATGAAAAGGTGCTGGAAACACAGCGCAAAGTAGTGGTCGAGGAGTTCAAGGAGACTTGCCTAAACGAGCCTTATGGTGATGTCTGGCACCATATCTCCGAGTTGGCCTACAAGCAGCACCCCTACCGCTGGCCGACCATCGGGCTGGAACCCAAGCACGTGGAAGATGCCAAGTTGGAGGACGTCAAGGACTTTTTCTTCAGATTTTACCGCCCCAACAACGCCATCCTCGTGGTGGCTGGCAACGTTAAACCGAAGAAGGCACTGCGTTTGGTGGAGAAATGGTTTGAGGACATTCCAGCTGGGGAAGCACCCAATCGCCAACTGCCGATTGAGCCGCCACAACAGGATTTTAGGGAAAAAACCGTGGAGGGCAAAGTGCCCGTTGACGCCCTGTACCTCGTGTTTCACACCTGCTCCCGTACCCACCCCGATTTCTATGCGGTTGACCTGCTTTCCGATGTGTTGGCAAGCGGCCCATCGTCGAGGCTCTACCGCAGGCTGCTAAAGGAGAGAAAGCTGTTCAGTCATATTGACTGCTACATCACGGCTAGCAACGACCCTGGCTTGCTCATTGTCGAGGGCAAGCCCACCGATGGCGTTTCGATGGAAGACGCCGAAAAAGCAATCTGGGAGGAGTTGGAGCTATTGATTTCAGAACCTATTTCACAATCAGAACTGGAAAAAATCGTGAACAAAAGTGAGAGCTCACTGGTGTTCTCAGAGGTCAGCGTACTGAACAAAGCCATCAATCTTGCCTTCTTCGAATTGGTTGGCGATGCCTCCATCATCAATCGAGAAACGAGCCTCTACCAGCAAGTGACCGTAGAAGAAATGAACCGAGTAGCAAAGGAGGTTTTCCGAAGGAAAAACTGCTCAAAGTTGATTTACAAGGGCACATTGCCGAAGGGGGAAGCAGTGGAAGACGACGAAGAGGACGAGTGAAAATTGAAAATTGTTTGAGGACCCCATTTTCAATTTTCCATTCTCCATTTAATAAAAAAGCCCCTCCCCAGCGAACCGAGGAGGAGACCAATCCCAAAAACCGAGTTACTAAAAGTTGACTGCCGAGCTGTGTTTCTTTTGGAAATCGCCAGCCCGGCAGCTTATCAAATCAATCAATTTAACAAAGTCATTTTCTTGGTCGCCGTGTTTCCAGGCGTTTGCAGGCGATAGTAGAAGATGCCATTGGTTGACAGGCTGCTACGCTCTACGGTGATTTCGTGGTAGCCCTTTGCGAACTCACCGCTCACCGTTTTCACCACCTTGCCTTCCATGTTGAAAATCGTCAAGCTGGCATTGCAAGCTTCTGGCAACTGGAACCGGATGACGGTTTCACCCGTGAATGGGTTTGGCACGTTCTGATACAGCTCGAATTGGTTGGCGAATACCGAAGTGCCGTTTTCATCCATAAACTCAAGTACTACCGGACGAATGTTGCCGTCTTTCTCGTAGCTTTCTGCGATGGTGTAACTGGAGTTGATGTTCAAAAACTGGCTCAACTGGCCATCTTTCAAGGCAGTGAAAGTCAATGAGAACTGCGCTTCGTCCTTGCCTTGCTTCGGAGCTGCCAACTGATACCAGCTTGCCGTAATCACGCCTTCCTCCAAGCGGTTCAGGCCGTAGTTTTCGATGGAAGTCGTGGCAGCAGGGGCCAGTTTCTCAAACTTGAGCGCTGATTTGTCGAAGTTCAAAGTAAACTGGTAGCCGAGCATACCAGCCAAATTAGCATTGAAATCAACGGTCACTGTTTCGCCAGCTTTGAGTTTGCGGTCGGCAGTCCTGAAGTTGAAGTCCACCGAGTTCCTGTCCTCAGCCAATGCGCTGATGTTGTTGGTCACAGCGCTACCGTTCACGTCACCAATCTTGATGGCGACGAAGTTGACGCTTGGGCTGCTAGGCGTCAAGTTGTTGACGTTGCAAACCTCTGGAAAGACCGTTGTGAACGGATTTGCAGGGTTCGGGAAAGTGTAACCTGCATCCACAAACCGCCAAGAGCTGTTGTTTGGCAAGTTGTCGAACACGTGGAGAATCAACTTCCGCACCTCAACGATGTCGCTTACCGTCACAGAACCACTGCGGTTGGCATCCGCTGCGATGATTTTGTAAGGCGTATCCAAAGCCTGCGTTCCGAGAATGTGCTGGTTGATAATCAACAAGTCGTAGGTGGTCACGCCATTCAGTGGGCTATCGTTCAGGACAGGAGTCACCG
Organism: uncultured Saprospiraceae bacterium; assembly: GCA_964442355.1. Lineage (GTDB taxonomy): Bacteria > Bacteroidota > Bacteroidia > Chitinophagales > Saprospiraceae > UBA6168. The sequence goes on from CAYTZS010000059.1 coordinate 13,076, forward strand.
TGTAATCATAGCCGATTGGCAAGCTTGGGAATTGGTACAGACCGTTGGAGTTGGTCGTAGTTTGGCTGGTCACGTTGCCATTGAGGTCAACTTGAACGTCTTCCAATCCCAAATTGCTTTCGTTGGTGATGCTGCCGTTGAGTGCAATGAGTGGCGAGCCACCACAAGCGCCCATGTTGTCTTGGATGGTCACCGAAGTTTCACAGTAATCAGCATTGCCATCTTCGTCGGTCAACCAAATCTGCACCACGTTCACGCCAAGGTCATCGCAAGTGTAGATGTTGGTAGTGTCCGTCACATCTGGGGAGAAAGAAACCAGCAGGTCGCTGAGGTCGGAACAGTTGTCGGAGCTGGATGGGTCAAGTATGGTCGAAGCGCTTACTGGCACCATGCCCGTCTGCATGATTTCCACGATGAGGCCAGCACGGCATACTGGTGATGGATTTTTGCAATCTTCGATGGTGAACAAGAAGTTGCAGAAGCCAATGTTGCCACAGCCATCAGCTGCGCTGTAGCTAATCCGGTGCGTACCAACCGGATAATTGTTGTTTATGTTTTGTCCCGCACCGACGGTCACATAGCCTGGGTCTGAAACGCCGTCGTCATTCAAGTCAACCGTCCAAGTCAGCACGATTTGGTTGGTTGGCGTACAAGCGTCAGTTGGAGCTACGCTGAGGTCAGGAGCGATTGGGCTGCAATCGTCCTTGAAGTTACAGAAAGTAAGGTTTGCGCAAGAAGCAAAAGTCGGCGCTGCGAAGTCCATCACTTTGATGACCTGCACATGCGTCCAGATGCCACCTGCACTCGGGTTGTTCACGTTGTACTGACACCAGTCAATAACCGACCAAGTACGCAGGATTTTCAAGCAAGCATCCGGTGCCGAGGTCAAAGGCAGGTCAGTGTAACCAGAAACCAGTGAGTTGCAACCGTTGGGTGCTGGGTAGGTTGGCACTCCCGTGTTGGTTGGGTCAGTCGAAGCTGTACAACCGTTCAGTGTAATGTCAGCAGGGAAAGCAATACTGCCGCCCGTGAACGGGTTGTTGTTGATGACCGTGATGGTTTGAACGCAGAAGCTCAAAGTACCAGCTGGGTCAGTTGCAGCGTAGGTGCGGTAAATCGTTCCAGAACCACAAGTGATTGCACCTGCATCTGATTGTGTAACCACGATGTCTTGACCGCAATTGTCCATTGCCAAACCATCAAGTGGGCCTTGGAGGGCTGGGTCGGTTTCCACTGTACCCACCAACGTTGGGTTTGTGTAGTCCTGACCACAGTTGAGGGAAACGTTGGGTGGGCAGGTGATGGAAGGGCCAGATTTGTCCTGCACCTCCACATTTACCATACAGTCGTTGAAATTGCCGTGGCAGTCGTACACCCGGAAAATCACTGGAACTGGGGTGCCAACGTCGGCGCAGCAAAACTCAACTACATCGTCGAAGACGAGGTTGTTGGGAATGCCGCAGTTGTCTGTCATACGTGCTGCTTCGAAATCGTCCACGCAGCAGTTGTCGGTACTTCCATTGTCGAAAGTTGTGGCATAAGCAAAGGCGTAGCCGAAATCATCCAAAGCAACTACCGTAAATTGGTCGCAAACCGCATTCGGCTTGGTGTTGTCCGTGACGTTGATGGTAAAAGTATGTGAAGTTGAATTGCCACAGGCATCGGTCACCTTCACCGTAATGGTGTGCAAGCCGAATGGAAGACCCGGTTGTGGAATTTGGCCTCCGTTGCCCGAAAAAGCACCCACAGGCGTGAATATCGCAACTGTATAGTTGGAGCAGTCAGTCACGTTCATGGCTGGAATGACTGGACGTGCACGGCAACCCGGGAGGTTGGCCGTTACGGTCATGTTTGCTGGTGGATTGAATTGGGGGGCAGTGGTATCATTATAGTGGATGACCTGCGTGCAGGTCCAAGGATTGTCGATGAAATCAACAGGCAAGCACCAGTCGAGCACTGTCCAAGTGCGGATGATGCGGAAACCAACGCCACATTTAGGAATTACTTGGTCGGAATAGGAAGCTGTAATGTTGCATACCGAGTTTGCGCCTTCCGTTATTTCGTAAGTAACACTATCAATTTCAACGGTTGGGTAGCCTGTATTGGCAGGTGAAATGTCAGCAGGCGAACCGGGCACACACTCCATAACAGCCTCGACCGGGCAAACTGGATTCAAGTCAAGTAGCGATGTACGCTCAACCAAAATCATCTGCGTACATGTGCTCGAATAGCCAATATTGTCCGTTGCGGACCAAATACGCATGATTTGCTGTGAGAAAGTGTCGAGACATTGACCCTGCGTAATCATGTCCACATACTGAACAGTGAATGGGTGGCAATCAACGAAAGTTGGGTCAGGAATGTCGCCACCTTCGGAAACTGGACGGACATCCTGCAGGCAATTGACCGTAACATCGTCGCAACCATCAATGAAAGGGCCTGACTTATCTTCAATCAGAGCCTCCCCCCAGCAAGTATTGCCAGTTTGAGTATTGGTAACTGTGAAAGTGATGGTTTCACCTACATAGTAATAGCCAATATAGTTAGATCCCGTGTTTTCCACGTTTACCACAAAATCGTCGTAGCAGCCGTAATTGCCCTCGAGTGCAGCATCTGGTGAAAGCCACATTTCGCAAGTGGATGGGATGGAAATATTCAGGTTGTCGTCACAAATCAAGCCATTGGAAGCTGGAATGTAATTGTTAACAGTGATGCTGAAGGAGCAAGTTGCCATGTTCCCGCTACAATCTGTCGCCCTGAAAGTTAAAGTAGTTGTACCGATGGGAAACGAACTGCCCGATGTGTATCCTGTACCATCTATCTGAGCGATTGAAGGGGTACAGCCCGGGGCATTGTCAGTGGCAAAAATGGAAAAGTTGTAAACGATTTCACATTCGCCAGGAGTCAATTGAAGGACAGTATTCCCCGGACAGTTGATGGTTGGGGGGGTCGTATCCTGTGCAAGTAATGAGGAGGCAAAGCATAGCATTGCCACCATGAAGCTGAGTAACACTCGTGTCATGGGACCTGTTTTAGGTTAAAGAATTAGTAAATAAGATTCGTTATCAGAAGCCGGCTACAGCGTCAATTGAAAAACTCTGAATAAAAAATGCTGTACACCAAGCATTTTCTGCATGTGTAATTTCGGTAAAGCTCAGGTTGGTTAAAATACTTTCAGGTCAGGCAAAGCGCCTTTGTTTGGATAGATTATACTGGAGAAAAATTTGGATCGCCTAAATCCAGAAGTTGTTAAATGAAAATAGCAATCTATAAGTAAAATTTCAATGCAAATGTAGCATCATTAGGATGCGGTTTCCTATACCCCGTTTGCAATAATTAATAATTCATCAAAAAAACAAGGCCGTAATCAATTGCTAATCAGTTAATTAACCATCATCCATTGACTTGAACAAGCCCCAAATTTGATCACGAGGCACGGCAGCAGTGAGGTTAACCGGTTCTTTCTTCACTGGGTGGATAAAAGAAATGCTTCGGCAATGCAGGTGTATTGAGCTATCTTTGTTAGGAGTTGGGTAGCCGTACTTCACATCGCCACGAATTGGACACCCAATTTTAGCCAACTGAGCACGTATTTGGTGCGGCCTGCCTGTCTGCAAATCAATTTTCAACAAAAAGCAATCGCCGATTTCTGCTATCAGGTCGTAATCAAGGTCAGCACGCTTGGCATCTTTTGACCGGTTGCTTGGGGCATCAAACGCCTTCACGGTATTTTTGGAAGAGTCTTTCAATATGTAATGGGTTAAATGCCCAGAAAACGGCTCTGGCCTTTTCCCTACTACCGCCCAATAAGTTTTCTTGACATCGCGCTCCGCAAAGATTTTATTCATTCTTTCGAGTGCCTTGCTCGTACGGGCAAAAATGGTGATGCCACTAACGGGCCTGTCTAATCGGTGAATGATGCCGAGAAACACATCGCCGGGCTTCTCGTAACGGTTCTTGATGTACAATTTGACTTGGTCGGCAAGCGTTTCGTCGCCAGTTTCGTCGCCCTGAACCAGTACGTTGTTTGGTTTGTTTACGGCGATCAGATGGTTGTCTTCAAATATAACTTTCATAATTGTCGCAAAGGTAGGCAGTTAGTTTTACGAACTACTTTATTCCTTTGCCCTTTTTACATTTTCACTTAATTACGATGAAACTAAGCCTAGGATTTTCGCCCTGCCCAAACGATACCTTTATTTTCGATGCCATGGTGCATGGTAAAATCGATACGGAGGGCCTTGAGTTCGAGCTGTACATGGAAGATGTGGAGACGCTGAATCGCCGCGCAATGCTCGGTGAACTGGACATCACGAAACTCAGCTACCATGCTTATGCCTACTTGCTCGAAAAATATGTGTTACTCGATGCAGGTAGCGCCCTGGGGAAAAACTGCGGCCCCCTACTCATTGCCCGACAAAACATGACGGATGAAGAAGTCGAAAAAGCCTTGATTGCAATTCCGGGCAAGTACACTACTGCCAATTTCCTGCTTAGCATGGCATTCCCCAACGCCACCCGCAAGTTGGAAACTGTTTTTTCAGAAATCGAAAATGCTGTACTCGAAGGGAAAGTGGATGCAGGGCTAATCATCCACGAAAATCGTTTCACTTATGAGCAAAAAGGCTTGAAAAAAGTGATTGACCTGGGAGAGTTCTGGGAAAGTTCCACTGGCATGCCTATCCCGCTTGGTGGTATCGTTGTTCGCCGAAGCTTGCCTGATGCAATCCGCCAAAAAGTAAACCGGGTGATGGAACGAAGTGTCAGCTATGCATTTCAAAACCCAACGGATTCAAAGGAATTTGTGAAAGCTTATGCCCAAGAAATGGACGAGGCCGTGATGAATAGCCACATTCAACTATATGTAAACGATTTTACCAAAAACCTCGGGGGCCTAGGAAGGGCTGCTATCGGCAAGATGTTCGATGTGGCTAGGGCACGTGGCGTAGCTCCCGTTTACAGAGAAGATATTTTTTTAAATTAAAAAGAAATCTAATTTTTGGCACGAATGTTGAAAATAGATAAAGCGTGTAAGTTTTGGTTAAAGAATTGTAAGATTCGTTTTATCGGCCCGGGTAGCAAGCCCGGGCTTTTTTTTTGTCCAATGCTCAGCTTCGCATTTTGAAACTCACAATTACTGCTTGTCGAGTTGACACTTTTCCAAAAAATAAGTTCCCGTAGCTTCACCTAACGCCACCTGCACTATCTTTGCCGCTCAATTTTCAACACATCATCAAATAATACCAAACTTTATGGTTATTGCAGTACCTACCGAAATCAAGACGAACGAAAACCGAGTGGCATTAACGCCCGCTGGCGCATTGGAATTGACCAAGCGAGGCCACTCTGTTTATATCCAGCAAGGAGCTGGTTTCAACAGCGGTTTCATTGACGAAGAATACGTTGAAGCTGGGGCAAAAATCCTTGCAACCGCTAAAGAATGCTTCGAAAAAGCCGACATGATAATGAAGGTGAAAGAACCCATTGAACAGGAGTATGCGCTAATTCGCAAAGACCAGTTGGTGTTTACCTATTTTCACTTTGCTTCCTATCAGCCACTCACGGAGGCCATGATTAAAAGTGGTGCCATTTGTCTGGCTTATGAAACCGTTGAATTGCCAGATCGCAGCCTACCTCTCCTCATTCCAATGTCGGAAGTTGCAGGGCGCATGGCTGTTCAAGAAGGAGCAAAATTCTTGGAAAAACCCATGGGTGGCCGTGGCATCTTGCTCGGCGGCGTACCTGGGGTAGAGCCAGCTAAGGTGCTGGTACTGGGTGGCGGCATCGTGGGCACACAAGCTGCAAAGATGGCCGCTGGCCTCGGCGCTAGGGTGACCATCCTCGACGTGAACCTCAAGCAAATGCGTTACCTCGCCGACGTTATGCCTGCCAACGTTGTGACAATGTACTCCAACGAGCTGAATATCAGGCGGTTAATTAAAGACCACGACCTTATCGTAGGTGCCGTGTTGATTCCTGGCGCAAAAGCTCCACACCTCATTACGAGGAGTATGTTGAGCCTCATGCGCCCTGGCACTGTGATGGTGGATGTTGCCGTTGACCAAGGCGGTTGCTTTGAAACCACCAAACCAACTACTCACGCCGACCCTGTATATGTAGTTGATGGTGTGCTGCACTATTGCGTAGCGAACATGCCAGGCGCTGTGCCTTATACATCTACCATAGCGCTCACAAACGCTACCCTGCCCTACGCCATTCAACTGGCAGAAAAAGGTTGGAAGCAGGCTTGCAGCGAAAACAATGCCCTCAAACTCGGCTTGAACGTCATTGATGGCAAGGTCGTATATCAGGGTGTTGCGGAAGCATTTGACCTTGAGCTACACGACGTGAATCAGTTTTTGAAGTAAGAAGTAATCATGCAAAGTCGCAAAGGTTTTATCAAAGATGCAAAGCGCTGATACCAGTTTGCTTGCATCCTTGATGGAATCTTTGCGACTGTTGCGTGAAATCTCATTCGAAGCCGTCCAAACAAACTATGAAGTACCCTCAAATTATATCACAAACACTCAACCTACCCACCAAGAAAGTAGAAAATACCATTGACCTGCTCGCCGAAGGTGCCACCATTCCTTTCATCGCCCGATACCGCAAAGAAGTCACAGGCTCACTGGATGAGGTGCAACTAGCCGCCATCCAACAAGAACTGAAAAAGCTACAGGAGCTCGACAAACGCCGTGAAACCGTACTGCATACCATCGAGGAATTGGGCAAAATGACCCCCGAACTCCGAAACCGCATCGAAAACTGCTGGGACCCCATCGAACTTGAAGACATTTATTTGCCCTACAAACCAAAGCGCAAAACACGGGCAACCATGGCCCGTGAAAAAGGGCTGGAACCGCTTGCCAGTGCCATTTACGAACAAAGAAAACAGGACGCCGAACACCTCGCCCAAGCTTTCCTAGCAGACGAGGTGCCAACCGTAGAAGCAGCCCTACAAGGTGCCCGTGACATCATCGCCGAGTGGATTAGCGAAGACGAACAAGTCCGTCAAAAGGTGCGCTATGCCTTTAGGAAAGGCGCACAAATCTCTTCTAAACTTGTAAGGGGCAAAGACGAAGAAGCCGCCAAGTACCAAGATTATTTTGCCTTCTCCGAACCACTGAAGCATTGCCCTTCCCACCGGCTTTTGGCCATGCGCCGAGGTGAAGACGAGGGGTTTTTGCGCCTCAACATTGAACCCGACAATGAAGAAGTGCTCAATCGCCTGGAACACAACCTGTTGCGAGGGCATGGCGATGCAACCAAACAAGTGAAAGAAGCGCTGCACGATAGCTACGAACGGCTGTTGGCGCCGAGCATCGAGACAGAATTTCGGAACGAGGCCAAAGAAAAAGCTGACATCGAGGCCATCAACATTTTCGTTGAGAACCTACGACAGCTTCTTCTGGCCGCTCCACTCGGCCCGCAGCGGGTGATGGGGATTGACCCCGGATTCCGTACTGGTTGCAAAATAGTGATGCTCAACGAGTTTGGCGACTTGCTGCACAACACGACCATTTACCCGCACCCGCCCAATTCGGACGAGTACATGGCCCGCAAAATCTTACAGGACAATGTAGAAAAATACCGCATTGCCGCCATTGCAATCGGCAACGGTACTGCAGGTCGTGAAACGATGGACTTGTGCAAGGACATCGTTTTCCCGCATCCGGTCAACCTGTTTCAAGTGAGCGAGGCAGGGGCTTCGATTTACTCGGCTTCCGAGGTAGCACGGGAAGAGTTTCCCGACTTGGACTTGACGGTGAGGGGTGCGATTTCCATCGGCAGGCGACTGATGGACCCGCTGGCTGAACTCGTCAAACTCGACCCCAAGAACATTGGCGTGGGCCAATACCAGCACGATGTGAACCAAGTAAAACTCAAAGAAAGCCTCGACCGAACGGTGGAAAGCTGCGTGAATTCAGTAGGCGTAAACCTCAACACAGCCAGCAAACACCTGCTCACCTATGTTTCTGGCCTTGGGCCATCGCTGGCGCAACACATCGTGAAATATCGCACAGAAAACGGTCAGTTTGAAACACGCCAGCAATTGAAAAAAGTGGCTCGGATGGGTGAAAAAGCATTTGAGCAATGTGCTGGCTTCCTACGGATTCGGGGTGGCAAAAACCCGCTTGACAATACCGCCGTTCACCCTGAGAGCTACGGCATCGTTGAGCAAATGGCCAAAGACCTTGGGGTGATAGTGCCCCAACTCATCGCTGACCCCAACCTTCGCAAGCGCATTGAACTCAACAAATACGTAAACGAGAAAGTGGGGCTACCTACGCTCACAGACATCATGAAGGAATTGGAAAAACCCGGTCTTGACCCACGTGGCGAGGCAAAGGCGTTCCAGTTTGCCAATGTGAGAAGCATCGAAGACCT
>CAYTZS010000059.1:21473-25578 GCA_964442355.1 uncultured Saprospiraceae bacterium
GAATGTGGGCATGGTACTGCCGGGCATCATTACCAACGTAACCGCTTTTGGGGCGTTCGTTGATATTGGGGTGAAACAGGATGGGCTGGTTCACGTTTCTCAGCTTTCCAACAAGTACGTCCGCAATCCCGCAGATGTGGTTTTTCTCAACCAAGAAGTTAGTGTGAGGGTGGTTGAAGTGGACATCAGAAGAAAGCGGATACAGTTGACCATGAAAGACATGGCCTAATACTATGTTGGCAAAGCAAATCTTCCCACAACGTTCAATAATTACTGAAATGACTAGCACCTCCCCTCGCCTCCAACAGCTTCTCCAATTTCATTCGGAAAGTCCGAATGACGCTTTCCTGCTGTTTGCGATAGCCAAAGAATACGAAAAGCTCGGCAACGAAACTGCCGCACTTAAACACTACCAGAAAACGGTTGTCACTTCGCCAGATTACGTTGGCACCTACTACCATCTCGGCAAATTGTTGGAGAAAACTGGGGACACGGAGCATGCATTGGCAACCTACAAAGCAGGTATGGCCGTAGCTCAAAAAATTGGCGACCGACATGCGTTGAGCGAGCTGGCTGCGGCCAAAATGGAAATTAGCGATGAAGACGATTAGCCCCACTACTTGGTGTAAAAATGCGTAATCGGAATATCTACCGATAGGATGAATCCGAATCGCCAAGCGTTGGTGGTTTCGATGTCAAGGCCGACCGTTTCGTCAATTTTTCGAAGATTCGGGCCTAGTTGAGCCCCAACCCCCACCGACACTGGGATGTTATTTCCAAATCCATAAATGCCGTAAAAACCTGGTGCTACAATGTTTTGGAATTTGAGTTCCGGGATTTGCGAAGTTTGGTTGCTGAAGCGGTATGCGAAAATCGCCCCGACATCAATCACTTGCGTGTAAAAACTGATACTGCCCGCTTTCCCAAGGCCAAAGTTGAGACCAATGCCAAGCGGTGCCGAAGTGGACAGCACGTTTTTATCTTCAATTGCATCGTTAACCGCTTCATCCAAGTCATTTTCCCAGCCATACGCAATGCCGCCATAAGAATTCAGCGAGACACTAACGGGCGATTGCTTCTTCATCCTGGAACTGCCCGGCGGTAATGCGAACAACTCGATGGCAGCAGCTATTTCTTTTGAATTCCTTGCCTCTGCTACGTTGGCCATGAAATTGGCGTGGCGCAGAAACTGTTTTTTGAATTTGAAATCTTCCTGGTTTAAAACCTCCTCCAACAGCCGAGTGAGGTTGGCCACTGCCATCGTGTAATGTTCCTGCCGAACGTTGAACTCTAAATCGAACAATTGGTGCAAAATCGTGAATATCCTATGCTCCAAAATATCGGTATTGGGAAGCGTCACGATAGGAATTTCTATCTCCAGCGGCTTCCCGTTCTCAATTTTCCAATCCGGCAAAATCACCTGTTGCCTCAAGCTGCGTGTTTGTTCCAAAAACTCGAAAAGCAATCCAGCAAAGCGAACATAATCGTCGTTGAGGATGGAATCTACTTCGGCATTTCCAATCAATTTCTTAAAACTACTGTCGAGCAATTTGCCTGTTTGCGCCATCGAAACCAAATAGTTGCGAAGCGAAATGGGCGCTTGCGTCATGGCAGCCAGCTTGCCCAACGATAGCCGGAAATCAACGCCATTGCTGAATTGAAGCCCCTTGCCTTGCTGCCAAAGCAGGCCGAGGTAAAGATAAGTATGCGAAATATCACGCATCTGCGTGCTCACTTCCTCGGTGCTCACCCAACTTCCATCCGAGTTGGTCATGGATGCTACCATCATGTCGAGCGCCCGCAAGCTCATGGCAATGTCCTGCATCGCTTTGCGGGTATCGAGGTTGGGGATGTTCTTCCAGCGCACAGAGTCTTGCAAGGCAGCCGATTTGGACAAGAAGTTCAGAATATCAATCGGGTGTTCGGCATCAAATACCATTTGTGAAGTACCGAGGAGGTCTTCGAGTAGTATCTGCAAATCCGGTTTCTTGACAAACTGGTGGTCAAGCGAAAACTGCCTGACGTTCATCGGCAGCACTTCCAAATCTTTCAAAAAGCCCTCCCGCAGCGACTCAATGTAGGCGTTGTAGTTGTAAACCTCTTCTCCGATGACGTAGAGCAAATCAAATGTTGCCGGAAAAAGCGCTTGATAAGCAGGCTCTTTGGTCATTGCTTTTTGCAACCCTTCAAAAAAGGTCGCATTGAGTTCTTCCTTGGTTCTCTTGACCAAAAAAATGGCCAGTCCATCAGCAAGGTTGGTGATAAAATTGCCGCCGGACATGCCGCCACCTCCCCTGCCAAAACCTCCCGAACCAGCCGTATCCTCCGACTTCATCGAGATTGGGAAATTATTGGCAAAGCCCTGCTGCGCATACTGGCGCAAGGAAATGAAAGGGTTTCCCTCGAAGCAAAGCGTCGTGTTCACTTTCATCTCGTCACCAACCTGCACCACTGTCTCTGGGCAATATTTTGCCACGATGGCCATGACTGCTGATTCGTTCACATCCACCGAGTTGTCCACCTCGGCCCTGAACCTTGCCGGGTCAAATTCAAAGAATTCGTTGAGTTTGACAGCGTCTTGCCAAGCATTTTGACCTATTGCTAAAACACTGAAACTGAGCAAAATGGTAGTGATGATAGCTTTCATTGGACATTGATTTTTATAAATTTGGCGACTTCATTTTCATAAAATTACTCAACGCTTCATTTTCTTCAAATAACTTACCACTGCCTTTCGGATGTCACTTCGAGGGTCGGCATTATCCCCATTTTTGGCAGTCTCCCACTTGATGAAGTTCTTTTGGTTGAAAAATTCAAGTCGAGACTCCTTTCCCTCGAACACGTACTGAGACGATACGATGCGGTAGGTTTTGCTCTCCACCAGTGGTTTGCCAGCAACTTTCCAAGACTTTGAGGCTTCCACGTATTCGATGCCGTACCACTGGAGATAACCGCCTTTGCCCTTGTTTTCCAACCCAGCATCGAGGGCCCTTTTCAGGATACTGCCCTTCAGTTCAACTTCGTAAAGCTCGCCGCCAAAAGGCAACGCCCGAAACACATCCACTGCCGTAATATCGCCGCTCAACTGGTCGTCAAGTCGGATACTTCCACCATTGAAAAACGCAGCATCCACAGGCTTTTTGGCCGCTGAAGCCATACCCGCTGCGATGATGCCACCGAGGTTCGTCTGGAAATTGCGCACCGATTTTTCAAGTCCATCTAGTGGCGTTTTAGCATGAAAAATGACCTCGTTGGGGTCTTCCACCACCTGCTTGATTTGTTGGTTCATCACTCCCTGCCAGACTTGCACGAGTGAGTCCACGTAGGGCTGCTCCTCGATTTCATCAGTGATGGGAACCAGCTCTGAGTCGAGGCTGGTGGTTTTTGTGTCTGGATAGTAGGTGAAGCGGTGTACCCAGACTGTTTTAGCATTGGCATCGGCCTTGGCGATAACCACGTTGCCGATGGTGTCGAGGCTGTTCTCGTGCTCGTGTCCGCCCATGATGAGGGCAGTTTTGGGCAAAAGCGCCGCCATTTTCATGTCCTGCGCCAACTCAAGGTGCGTCAACCCGATTACAATGTCACAAGATTGCGCAAGCTCGAGGTATGCTTTCGTGGCCTCTTGGTAGGGGTCTTCGTAATACACCCAAGGTTGCTGATTGTCGCTGATGCAAGCACTGTAAAAGCCAATTCGAAGCGGTTTACCTGAGACGTAATTTTCGATTTCCCAGATGTAAGTCTCTGGCAGGAAGTACTTGAAATCATAGCTTTCCTTGTAAAAAGGCTCGATTTTATTGCCAGTTTTGTGCAACACATTCGTGCCCAGCCACTCGAAATACGACTCGTTCAGCCTTTCCTGTAACTCCGCTTCTTTGATGTCAAACTCATGGTTGCCAAAAGACACCAAGCCCACTCCGAGTGCGTTCATCACCTCCACCATCTGGCGGCCCTTGATGGATTTGCCTTCGTACTTCATCGTGCCAAGCAACGACGGGCTGACAAAATCACCGGCCAGCACAGTCATCAAGTTGTAGTTCTCAACCAGCAGTTGCTCCCTGAACGTAGCCACCCTCGCCATACCGCCCACCTTGCCTTTTTCCAGCGG
>CAYTZS010000060.1:0-25489 GCA_964442355.1 uncultured Saprospiraceae bacterium
CGTCGGGCAATTTGGCCAGCTTGACTTCGGCCTCTTTCAGGGCTTTTTGCTCGCCTGGCAGGTCGCCGTAGCGGATTTTTGCGACGGCTTCGAGGTCACCTGCCCGCTCCAATTTTTCGGCCTGTTGCTCCAGTTCCTCCACCCGTTTTTTGATGGCCTGCATCGTCTCCACGATTTCCTTTTCGTTTTTCCAAGCGGCACGGAGGCTGTCCCGTTTTTCACGGGCGTTGGCGATTAACCCATTGATTGTCTGCAATTTAGCGGTAGCGCCCTCCCGTTTCAGCGCCTCTTTCTCGATTTCGAGTTGGCGCACCTTGCGGTCCCATTCGTCCACGAGTTCGGGCACGGAGTCCAGTTCGAGGCGGAGTTTTGCAGCAGCTTCGTCAATGAGGTCAATGGCCTTGTCGGGCAGGTGGCGGTCGGCGACGTAGCGGTGCGAAAGCTCGGCGGCTGCCACGAGCGCCTCATCGCTGATGGCGATTTTGTGGTAAACCTCGTACTTCTCCTGCACGCCCCGGAGGATGGAAATCGTGTCCTCCACAGTAGGCTCATCAACCAGCACCTTCTGGAAACGGCGAACAAGTGCTTGGTCTTTTTCGAAGTGTTTTTGGTACTCGTCGCTGGTCGTTGCACCGATGGTGCGCAACTCGCCACGGGCGAGGGCGGGCTTGAGAATGTTGGCAGCGTCCATGGCGCCGTTGCCGCCACCAGCCCCCACGAGGGTGTGAATCTCGTCAATGAACAGAATGATTTCGCCGTTGCTGGCCTGCACCTGCTTGATGACAGCCTTCAGGCGCTCCTCGAATTCGCCCTTGTATTTTGCGCCAGCGATGAGCGACGATATTTCGAGGGTGTAGATTTTTTTGCTCCGCAAATTCTCCGGCACGTCCTGTTTGACGATGCGCCAGGCGATGCCCTCCACGATGGCCGTCTTGCCCACCCCGGCGTCGCCGACGAGGATGGGGTTGTTCTTTTTCCGGCGGCTGAGGATGTGCAGCACCCGCCGGATTTCGTCGTCACGCCCAACGATGGGGTCGAGCTTGCCGTTTTCGGCTTGGGCGTTGAGGTTCACGGCGAACTTGGTGAGGGCGTTGAACTGCTCGTCACCGCTCTGTTCGGTCACTTTTTCGCCTTTGCGAAGTTCAGCGATGGCTTTGCGGAGCAAATCATCATCAGCGCCGAGCATTTTGAGCAGCTTGCCCGCCTTGTCCTCGCCTTGCAGGATGCCCATTAGTACCAACTCTATACTGATGTACTCGTCGCCGAAGTCGGCGAGCATCTTTTTGGCACGGGCCAGGGACTTATTCGCCTCTGGGGTGAGGAATTGCTTTTCGGTCCCGCTCACTTTTGGCGTGAGTTGGATGAGCGTTTCGAGCTGCCGTTGCAGCACGCTCATGTCAATATTGCATTTTTCAAAAAGGAACGTGGCCACATGCTCATCGGTCTCGATGATGCCACGGAGCAGGTGCGCCGTGTCCACGTTCTGCTGGCTGTTTGCAGCAGCGATTTGTTGGGCTTTGAGGATGGCGTCTTGCGCCTTGATGGTAAAGTTGTCGTAGGTCATTTAGATTTACGATTGGGCGATTTACGGTTTACGATTGACTGGTTCGCAAAGGTAGTTTTTTACAAAAAACTGGGGAGGAGAATGGACGAAGTAGGGTTGTAGCTAGATGGAGTAACAAAAAGTGCAGCCTCGAAAATCGTTTTATGGGAAAAGGGGAAGGTTAGCGCATTGGCCGAAGGAAGACCTGTTTTTTGATGGGGCGGAAATAATCGGCATTGTTGGAATCCAATTCCACGAAGACCGGGTAGAACCCCCTGCGGCTCACAATAAGGCGGTATTTTTTTTCGGGCAAAATCGTGAAGTGAAGGGTGCTGTCTTCTGACTGCGGCACGTACTGTTCGATAAGTTTTGTTTGGGTGTCCTCGATTTCGATGTTGCAGCCGTAAACAGCAGCACTGTCCAGCGTACTCCGAATATCCACGATGAGGCACGCTCCAAGTTTGCCACTGAAAACGGAGAAGTCGGAGCATCCGGTAGCAAGGTTGCCGCAGGTGGCGTTGGGTCGGTTGGAACAGAGGTAACTGGTGTTGCTTTGGTGGTTGTAGCTGTAGTAAAGTTCGTCGAATGCCGTGTTTGCTTGGGCGAGGTTGATGGGTTGCTGCCATTGCCCAGCAGGGTTTTTCTCAGAGAAATAAACGTCGTAACCACCCTGCCCGCCTGGCATGGTGGAGCTGAAAAAGAGGATTTGCTTTTGTGCTAAAAAATGGGGTGTCAGGTCGTCGTTGGGCGAGTTGCAGGGCAGGTTGACGGGCTCGCCAAAGCTGCCATCACGTTCCACGGTGCAGTACCAGATGTCGAAGCCTCCCTGGCCATCTGGCCGGTTGGATGCAAAAAAAAGTAGGTCTTTTTTTAGGTTCAGGTCGTACCCACAAGCAGGTTGGGTGGTCACGGTGCCTGTCTTGTTGATGTGCTTGGGCAACTTCATGAAGCTGCCCCATGTGCCGTCATACTGCCTGTCACGGTAGCAGATTTCGCTTTGGCCGGGCTTGCCAGGTGTGTCCTCCTTGAAAAGTGTGTAGTAAATTCGGGTGGCTGCTGCGTTCAGGGTGACGTGTGCGGCATGAACATCCTCCTCTTTTGGGTTGATGGGCATGGGCTGGGGCCGTTCGTTGCGGATGGCAGTGAAAAGCCTGGACACCTTTCCGTCACCTTGTTTGTTTGGAGTGGTTGCCGTGAAAAATACCTTTCCGCCGTATTGGAAAGGCGCCAGCACCGAGCCGACGAAATAGCTGTTGTAGGTCGCCAGATTCAAACCTGCACTGGCTTGTGCAGTTGGGTCGGAGGAACTTGTGTCAATGACTTGGGCTTGTGTTTGCAGGGCAGCAAAGCATACGAATGCTGCTGTTCTCAGCAAATGCCAGTGTTTCATGTTTTTTGCTATGTTAACAGCGTTTTAGCTGATGCTATTTTTTGAAGAAAAAGCTGACGCTCGTTGGCAACTTCACTGCCAAGGTAGCTTTTATGCGGTCTTTAAAATAGTAGTGTTTTGATGAGTGAGGCTGGAAAAAGTCACGGTTGTGTGGACAAAAGTAACAATTGAATTAAAAGCCAACAAATTGATTTCAAAACTTTTGGTCAACGACATTCAGTTTTTTGAAGCCCCAATACCAAACGAAGCCATCCATTTTTCCAACTTGGTGGGTTATTATTGCCATATTGATTAACCTTCTTTCACACAATTCTTTGCTACAGCCAAGTCGAAATGCCAGCTAGGCATCCCAGATTATTACCTTTGCCGGGTACTTCAACAAAAATTAGAACAAAATGAATACCTGTTTTCGAATGCTGTTTTTGCTGGCGATTGCTGCTGTCCCCTTCGTCCAATCCTGCAAAAGCGAAGCACCAAAAGAAGCCGTTCCGGTTCCGCTAACCTTGGAGTCTTTGACGATTGAGCAAAAAAATGGCCCCGATTGCGACAAGCCAGACACCCTTGTCTTCAACTGTGCCCATGTTCACTTTCGATACCCCCAGCTCAAGGACGGCAGCGACTCCCTCCGCCAAGCAGTGGACAGCTGGGCCAAGGATTTCATGATTGGTTGGGTAGCAATGGCCGAAGAACCCGACAACTTGCCGCCGTTGGATGATGCCATCAAGGGCTTTTTCAACATGCACGCCGAGCAGGTGAAGGAAGTGCCAGATGCCATGGCCTACTATGTTGCTGAAACTGCTGACACTGTCCTTTTGAACGATGGAAAGCACCTCACTTTGAAAATTGACGGGTACAGCTACACTGGTGGGGCACACCCAAGCGCAAGTTCTTCCGTTGCAACCTGGGACGTGGCCACCAGCAAAAAAGTGACCCTCGACCAGCTCGTGACCGATATGAAAGCCTTGCAGCAAATTGCAGAGAAAAAGTTTCGGGAAGTGCGGGCTGACATCTTCCAAACCGATGCCGACGGCAATCCCGGCTTCAATTTCGACGAAAACTTCCCGTTCAAACTCGCCGACAACACGGGCTTGGTCAAGGACGGCATCTATTTTATTTATGTGCCCTACGAGGTAGGCCCTTATGCCATTGGCGAGACGGAGTTCGTCATCCCGTTCAGTGAGTTGCAGGCCATCAAAAAATAAGCGATTTTCAGTTTTTCGGGTTCGGGTTTTGCTTAAAACCTGAACCCGAAAGCTGCTACTCGCCATACCTGAAACCAGTGAAAATGTGCTCACTTGCCCGCTGCCCATCTGCAATTTCACTGAAGCGTCCTACCTTTGGGTACTCAAGGCATTCATCCCACCACTATTGAACAAGCACGCCGCTATTCGTTGAAAAGGTGAAACATCGGGCAGCAATTCCCGTACATTCGGCTACAACAGGAAATAGGGCTTCTACGCCCGGATTTTGTTCAAAAATAAGAATTGAAAGAACCGATTACAATGTGGAGCTGCAAGGCTACATGCTTGTCGTTTCGAGCTTCTTTCTTCCCAAATCAGATTTAAAAATTATGAAACAATTACTTCTGTGCACTGCAATCGTGCTGTGCCTGCTTCAAACCCTTACGCTGCAAGCCCAGGACGATGCTGGCCCACTCAACGGCATTTTGGCAAAAGTCCTTTTCATTGATTACAATACCCCCAACTCCATCGAAGGATTTAAGCCCACCAACGGCTTGGAGTTGGCTTATCTCCGCAATATTACCCAGAACGTGGCCGTGGGCGTACCGCTCAAAATCGGCTTGGCCAGCTTGGGTGGCTCTGAGGAGAAAACCGTCATTTTTAGCTTGGACGCCATTGCCCAGTACCAATTTGGTAATGCTGAGAGCATCGCTAGGCCCTATATTTTTGGGGGAGTCGGGATGGTTTTTGAGCAATTTGAAGAAAACAACGCCCAATTGCCCGGCGGGCTTGGCCTTTACGTGCGGGCGGGTGGAAGCTCGTTTTTCACACTTCAGGGTGAGTACCGCTATTCCTTTGAATCCAACCGGGACAACATCCAACTCGGCATCGGCTGGCACTTCAAACTGAACCCACAGCCCCGTGTGGATGGCCCACTCGATACTGACGCCGACGGCTTGCCCGATGCGCAGGACTACTGCCCCAACGAAGCTGGTACCATGCTCGCCAACGGCTGCCCCGACTCCGACGACGACGGTGTGCCCAACGGCGAGGACGACTGCCCAACCGTGAAAGGCCCTGCCGAAACACGTGGCTGCCCAACCACCGCTCCTGCGCCAGTAACTCCGCCAGCGCCACCAGTAGTGGGTGACCGTGACGGAGATGGCATCAACGACAACCTCGACCTGTGCCCCGACCAGCCCGGCACCATCGCACTCAAGGGTTGCCCGCCGAGCGTGCCTGCCCAGCAGCCTGCTGCTCCGGTCACGACTCCGCCGCAGCAAACCCAAGTGCCAGCTACCCAGCAAACCCAGGTGCCAGCAACTACTGCCAGCACGACCATTGACTCCGATGGCGACGGCCTCGTGGACAGCCGTGACGAGTGCCCAACCGTGGCTGGGCCAATCCAGCTTTTTGGCTGTCCGGACTCTGACAACGACGGCATCAAGGACAAAGACGACCGCTGCCCCAACCAGCCGGGCGAGGCGCTGCACAGCGGCTGCCCCGACTCTGACAAGGACGGCATCGCCGATGACAAGGACAAATGCCCCAACCAGGCAGGTGCTTCCTCCGCCGAGGGCTGCCCCGATGCGGATGGTGACGGCACCGCTGACCGTGAGGACGACTGCCCGAATGAAAAAGGCAGTGCTGCCAACAGAGGTTGCCCTGTGTACGATGCTGACAACGATGGTATTCCTGACAAGGACGATATGTGCCCCAACCAACGTGGCCCTGCTGCCACCAAAGGTTGCCCCGATGCTGACGGCGACGGCTTTGAAGACCGCCGTGACCTTTGTCCGGATGAGCCCGGTGTGTCCAGTGCAAGCGGCTGCCCAGATGAGGATGGCGACGGCTCGCCCAACCACCTCGACAAATGTCCCGGTGAAAAAGGCACCAACCAAGGCTGTCCCGACATTGCGAAGGAAGACAAGGATTTCTTGTTGGCGGCTGCCAAAAATGTGCAGTTTGAAACGGGCAAGGCTACCTTGATGGCGCAGTCCTATGCCGTTCTGGAGAAAGTGGCGGCAATCATGGAGAAGTACCCCCGCTACAACATCAACATTGATGGCCACACGGACGATACTGGAGATGCAACTGCCAACAGGTTTTTGTCGGAGGAAAGGGCTTCGTCTTGCTACCAGTACCTGCTGGCACGTGGCGTTGACCCAAGCCGAATGAACTTCAAAGGCTACGGCGAATCCAAGCCAATTGCCACCAACAGTACCACGGATGGCCGTGAACGCAACCGCCGAGTGGAGTTCAACATGTACGTGCGGTAAAACGGGATTGGCAATCGCTCGACTTCAAAAAGAAAAAGCGGGTGGATTTATTCCACCCGCTTTTTCTTTTTGAATGCACCCCAAAACGCTAATTGCAATGACCACTACGAGCGGCGGATATGGTTCACCACACGGCGCACCGTTTTGCGGCGAATTTCCCGTTCCAACTCCCGGTTGATGATTTTCAGGGTGTACTGAAATTTGAGGTCGAGGCTGTCCTTGTGAATGTCCACGATTTTCAGCTTGTAAGTGCCGGGTTCGATGCTTTCGCTGTAGTCCTTCAGGCAGTCAATCAGGTCGGCTTCGAGGCTCTCGATAGTACTCAGAAAAGCCAAGTTCAGCTCAAATTCAATGCTCACCCGTCGGATTCCTTTTTTCGTAAAATTGATGATTTCACTGATGAAAACGGTGTTGTTCGGGATAAAAACGATGTCGTCGTCGTCGTTGAGCAGCGAAATGCGGGAGATGGAAATATCGGTGACCTTGCCTTTGTGTACCCCGATTTTCACGTAGTCGTCAATGGAGATTTCGTCCGAAAAGCTGATGGCAATACCGCTGATGATGTTGGCGATATAGTCCTTGGTGATGATGGCCAGTGCTGCTGCCACGATGGTGATGCCCGTAAAAAGGCTTTTGATATCAATGCCAAAAAAGCTGAGGATGGTGATGATGAAAATAGTTGTGGAGAGCAATATGTAAAGGTTCTGGATGCCGAGGATGACGTTGTTGGGCCTGTCCTTAGGGATTTTGTTGCGTCGGCGGTACACAGAGGTGCCAGCAACCGCTGCGATGTGGAGCCCCAGTATCAGGATGCTGAAATTGAAAAGGATGTTGACGACGTTCAGGAACTTGACCCGGTCGCTTTTCGTCAGTGAGAAAATCCGTTTCCCCCAATAATTCAGATCAGTTTCCCACTCGTCCGAGCGTACTTTGGCATAAATCAGCCCTACCAGCAGCAGCAATTGTAGCAGCAACAGCAGGATTTTTACAAACTTGTTTCGGTTTTGCTCCATGGATAATGATTGTATCGTCAAGGGCCTAAAATTGTACGCTTGCAATCAGATTGGGCTTGACGGGTAGTTTACAGCCATTTTTTCTTTCTAAAATAAAAAATCAGCAAGACGCTGATGACAATCATGAACCCCCACATGTAAAAGTAGCCGTATTTCCAGTGCAGCTCAGGCAGGTTGTCGAAGTTGGTGCCGTACACCCCGACGAGGAAGGTGAGGGGCACGAAAATGGTAGTTATTACCGTGAGTACCTGCATGACGTTGTTCATCCGGATGCTCAGTTCGCTGAGGTACAGTTCCTGTAATCCGTTCAACATGTCCCGATAGGTTTCGATGAGGTCGGCAATGCGCAGCACGTGGTCGTAGAGGTCCCGCACGAAAAGGCCGGTGCTTTCTTCTACCACGGGGCACTCGGTTCTGGAGAATTTGCCGACGGCCTCCCGCAGCGGCATCACCGATTTGCGGAGCGCCAGCATCTGGAATTTAAGGTGGTGGATGTTCTCCTTTGTGAGCCGGGATGGGGCTTCGGAGATTTGGGCTTCCAGTTCTTCCATGCGCTCTTCGAAGCAGTCGAGTACCTCAAAGTAAGTGTCCACGATGTTGTCAATGATGGCGTAGGCGAGGTAGTCGGGCTTGCGGGAGCGGATGCGGCCACTGCCTGTTTCGAGGCGTTCTCGCACGGATTTGAAGGTATCGTCCGCATTTTCCTGAAAAGTTATCAGGTAGTTTTCCCCGAAAAAAATGGCAATCTGCTCGTGCTTCAGTTCGTGCGTCGTGCGGTCGTAGGAAAGCGATTGTAGCACGATGAACACCTCGTTGCCGTACTCCTCGAACTTGGGCCGCTGCTGCGTGTTGAGCACGTCTTCAAGCACGAGCGGGTGAATCTTGAAATGCTCGCCGATGCGCTCGATGAGCTGCACCTCGTGGATACCCATCAGGTCGAACCAGTTGACCGAGTCCGGTACAAGCGCCAAGGAGTCGTCGGCAGGGATTTTCTTTGCCTCAAACGACTGCTGGTTGTAGCGGATTCGCATCAGCACGGGGTGCTCCACCCGGCGTTCGCCGGTGAACTCCAGTGTGCCGGGCGGTGCGCCAGGTCGCTTGCGCTTTCGTTGGTGTGGTTTTTTTCCTTTCATTGAAAACGGTTGTCGGCAGCCTAAATAAACAGCGCCGCCAAGTTACGTACTTGGCGGCGCTGTTTTGTTGAAAAATTGCCGACTTACTTCTCCTTTGCCATCACCCGCTTGTGGTTCTCGATGATTTCGGGCAGTTGTTTCACGCCCACCCGATTGGCAATGAATTTCTTGTTTTTGTCCAACAAGTAGAGTTTGGGCAGCGAAGTGCCATAAAAAAGCTGCAAAGCACGGGCACGGGTGTAGGGGTCGGCGGTGACAATCCACGGCATTTTCTTCTCGTGGATGTTCTTCACGGCCTCCTCCAGTTCCGTGTGATTGGCAGAGGAGATGGAGAAAATCTCCACGCCTTTCTTTTTCCATTCCTCGTAAAATGGGGTGAGCTCCTCCGACATGTGCTTGCAATGGCCACAGCCAGGCTTCCAGAGGAAGATGACGGTGTACTCGGCCTGCACGTCGTAGGGGCTGATGAGTTCGGTCGTGAACTTGTCCTGGGCGGGGTCGAAGCGCTGCAACTTCACATCGGGAGCTTGCTTTCCAATGAGCACATTCTTGTTCATGTAGGCATCGTCGGTTATTTTCTTGAGGTTCTCCGGCGTCACCCAGTCGGCGATGCCCGACTTGTAGTATTTGTCGGACAAATGCACGAACACCGCATCCAAGCCCATGATTTCGGGGGTGTAGTATTTGTTGAGCAGGTAGGGCAGCAGGTACTTGAACACATCAATGTTTGCCCTCGATTTCTCCACCAGCCACTCGGCGGCGGCACTGACGCTGTCGGCTGATTGCAGCGTCATTTTGTCCAGAAAGCGGTCGGTCTTTTCCTTCAAATACGGCGTGTTCACGAAGATTTCGTCCGAAAAGTCGAAGCCGTCCCAAAAATGCGAGCGGTAGTAGCGGAACTGAAAGCTGCTGTCAATACTGCCGTCGGGGTTCTTTGGGGCTTCCGGTATTTCGGGGTCTTGAAAAGCGGCGATGAGCTTGGCAGTGTACGTGCCTGGGTTGTCCTTGATGTATTTGTTCTGGCGCTCCCTCACGGCTTTGCCGATTTCGTCCAACTGTTTTTTCAGTTTTTCCTTTTTCTTCTCGTCCGTTTCGGCAGCCATTTGTTCCTGCAACTGTTTGGACTCTTCCACCTTGCTGGCCATAAACTGCTGGTATTCCAGCAGCAGGTTGTTGTCCTTTGAGCCCTTTATTTTCAGGTTTTTATAAAAATCTGGGGCTTTGGTCTCTACTGAGAAATGCTGCTCGGCCTTTGTCACCACAAACTCGAAAAACTTGTTTTCTGGTGGCATCAGAATTAGGTAAATGCCCGGTGGCAATGCCTCCTGCCCCTCGAATACGTACTTGCCGTTGACGAATGTTGTGGTGTCTTTGCTGTAAACCTTGTCAGCCCGGCGGAAACCAAGGAATACCTTGTCGCTGGCGTAGCCATCAATTGTCACGTCGATTTTGTAGCCAGCCTTCTCTTTTGTAGCTGTTTGCGCTGAGACAGCAGTACTCAACAGTATGATTTGAAACAGGGAAATGATGCAAACGGACAGCTTCATATTTTGGGAAAATTTTGATTAGGCCGCAAATTTAGAGGCTTTGCACGTTACGGGCGAGGATGGGGTAGGGGATTATGATTTTGTTTGGAAAAATGAATGGAGTTCAAAGCGGGGTAGGATGCCTGGGAGAAAATTGGTTTGCCAATCTCAGAGCATCAAACACAAAAGCCACTCCACCAATTACGGCAGCATGGCTTTTGCGTTTCGTAGAAATGTGAAGTTTAAAGTGTCAACACACTAATCGGAACTAGTAGATTTCTTGGCGCTTTTCTTCACTTTTTTGTCCGCCCGTTTCTCTTTGAGGTTTTTAACGGGCGCTTTTTTGTCCTTTTCCTTGGATGGTGACTTGTCCTTTGCCATGATGTTGAATTTTTTTTTGGCAAGGTAAGCAATGAATTTGACAACCCTACCGAAAAGCCAGTTTTGCAGCTACCTACAGCCCCTCCAACACTGTGAATGCTGTCCGCCGATTCAGCTGGTGCTCCTCCTCCGTGCAACGGGCACAAACGCAGCTGGCCTTCGGCACTGATTCCCCGAAGCCTTTTGCCGATAGACGTTCCACGCTGATGCCCTTCGAAACGAGGTAGTCCACAGCGGACTGTGCCCGGCGCTGGCTGAGTTCGGCGTTGTAGCCGTCGTTGCCCCGGCAGTCGGTGTGGGAGCTGAGCTGGATGCGGATTTTAGGATTCAGCTCTAGGTTGCGGGCCAATGCGTTCAGCGTTGGCATGGCGTCAGGGCGGATGTCCCATTTGTCGAAGTCGTAGTAGATGTCTTCCAGCACGATTTCTTTGTTGAGGAAAATTTTGTCCAACACCACCTCCACTTCATAGGTTTGCACCGGGTTGGCGGGGTCTTTTCCGATGCCTTTGGTCGAGAAGAAGGTTTCACCCGTCAGGAAGCCATCCTTTTTTGCAATAAATTGATAATCAGTATTTTCTGCCAAATCCATGCTGAAAAAACCATCTTCTTTCACCGTGAATTTTTTCACCTCCTTTCCAATTTTCACCTCCACGTTTGCACCGTTGAGCGGCTTGCGGCCCAGCACCTTGGTGTCGGGGTTGTCGGCTTCCGCATAGATTTTTTCCAACACGTAGCCTTCCAGCTTCAGTTTGTATTCGACCACAGGCTTCACTGGTTCAGGCGGCGGTATGCGCCGTTCGAAACGGTAGAGGTCGTCGTTGCCGCTGGATTCGGCAGGTCGGTTGGAGGTAAAGTAGCCCATTTGCAGCACGTCTTTGTCTCTTTTCGCTTGATAATCAACGACATAGCCAAAATCGTCGGAGCCAGAGTTAATGGGCGGTTTGAGGTTGTGTACTGGCGACCAAGCGCCGCCCGAGGTTTTGTAAGTCTTGAAAATGTCAAGCCCGCCCATGCCAGGGTGGTAGTCCGAGGTAAAATAGAGCGTGTCACCATCGAGCCACGGGAATTTTTCGTTGCCGAGCGTGTTCACGCTACGGCCCAGCAGCTTCGGTTCGCCCCAATCTTGGAGGTTGTCGGCGCTCTTGCGCTCGCAGGTCCAGATGTCGTAGCCGCCCCAGCCGTCTTTTGAGTTACAGGAAAAATAAAGCGTCTTGCCGTCGGCAGTCAGTGCAGGATGGCCGTAATTGACGCCATTTTGTTGAAAAGATAGTGCGACGGGGTCAGACCACTTCGAGCCGTCCCATTTGCTCGACATGATTTTGCAAAAGTTGTCCTCTTTTTTGTCGCCGTAGCAGCGAGTAAACAGCAGCTCACTGCGGTCAACGTTGAAGGTGGCAGTCCCCTCATTAACTTCCGTATTTAGTTGATTGTCAAATGGTTGCACATCGCCTGACTGCACGTCTGCGATGAAGAGGTCGGAGAATTCATTGCCTGTCCAGTTGTACTTTTTGTCGCCGGTAGCAGCTTGACGGTCGGAGGTGATGACGATTTTTCCGTCCTTGAAGATGACGGGAGCGTAGTCGGCGCCCGGACTGTTGATGGCCAGCGGCGCAACGGAGTAGGCACGTGCCTTTTCGCCCTTCCAGCCCTGCGCAACTTGGCAGGCGGCGATTTCCCGCTTGTACTCGTAGGGGCTGCCGATTTCGATTCCGAGTTCCTTGAACGCCTTGATGGCCTCGTCGTACCGCTCCTGCTGCTTGAGGGTGTAAGCGTACTCCCGAAGGGCGTCGGTGCCGTAGCCATCGTCGTATGCTTTTTTGTACCAGTCGGAGGCACTGGCAGGCTTGCCCAATTGGCGGTAGCTTTCGGCGAGCAGGAAGGCAATCTTGCCTTTTTCGACCCGACTTTTGGCTTTTTGGTGCTCTTTTTTGAGCAAATCAATGGCCACGGCGTATTGCTTCCGCTCGTAGGCAAAGCCACCGTCTTTCACTTTTTGGGTGTAGTTGCAGGCCGAAATGAGGAGGATTGCGGCATAGAAAAAGGCGTACAAAGGCTTCATTGGTTGCTGTTTTTTGTGAAAACGCTAGGCGTCGGGCTTTGTTGCCATGCAATGGACGGCTAAATTGCCGAACGCTTTTTTTGCTTGCGCAATTTTTGTCCAAAACTCCCCGAAACCTGCTCAAAGCTGCTGATTTTCACCGTAAAATACGTTCCTTTGTTCCAGCTTTCATACTACACAACATACAAATTCAAACTTCTATTACTATGAGAAATTCACTCCTCGTCACTTCCGACCTCAATGCTGTTGTTTTGGTGGACACCCTTCAGGATGACCAACGGTTGGTCATCAACAAGCGTGGGATTTTGCTCTCCGTCCTCGGAACCGAAATCTGCGCCAGCGAAGTGCCAACCACGTTGGAGGCATTTGTCAACAATGCCATCGGCAGTCAAAAAGCTTTCTACGAGTTCGATGCAGCGAACACCGCAAAGAACCAGCTTTGCATCACTTACAATGATGAAAATAGCACGGTGTTTATCATTGGCATAACGGATATTATTGCAAGCCTTTCCGGTCCATCTGAAGTGCCCCCAACGAAAGTCAAAACCTTCTGTGTGAAAATGAAAAATGCTGTCAATTCAGGGCTTGTTTCGCCAGGTGTAGTCTTGGTAAGGCTTGAAACAGTGGGTTCAAGAAGGTTTATCAAGTTCTATTATTTGCCAGCATTAACTACTGCTTGATTTACTTTAATTTGGAATTTGCCCATATAAGTAGTTCATCAATTCCCAGCAGATTTTCTGCATTGGGTTGTGCTTTAATTTCAGTTAGGTATTGCTTTAAGTGCCGAATGCTAGGTTTAAATTCACTCAGTGGGGCATTGAATATTTGTCTTAAATAAACATTTAAGATGACTTCTTCAATGGCCTCGCTACCTGCGTCATAGGATTTAAAAAAACGGTTGGAAGAGCGGACTTCCAAGTCAATTTGCTCAAACTCATCAAGTTCGTAAAGCGATATTATTTTGTAGAGCCGCATGATTCGTTGAATGTCCATTCGGCCATTGTTTTTCATGGTCTTTAGAATGTGGTCAACCCATTTTATGCAATTTAAATGATCGCCGACAAGGAAATAAACAGTTGCAATATTGCCTGCCAAAGCGATATTCTTTTTTAACCCGAACTTGTTCATCCCCTCAATGATTTCAGGCAATAGCTTTCCCGCATCCGAAAACTCATTTTTATTCAAATGGTACAACAATCGGGAAAGTGAAAGGTATCTGAAGAATATTTTTTGATTATGAAGACTTCCGCTTGATTTTTCATTTTTTAGTTTTTCGTACCAATCATAGGCCTCAATAAATTTCCCCTCCATTTTATAGCAAGTATTGACTAGGTTGTTAATGTCGCTGATGTATCTATAAAACTCCTCTTCTTTTAATGCGGGGTAATCTGCCCACCATGATACCGCCTTTTTTGAGTAGGTGTAAACCTTTTCAAGATTTCCCAATAGGTTGTAATACAGCATGTTGCATAAATAGTAGCGGCGGACAGCCTGAGGTGAGGATGGAGTGTTTTCCTCGTCTAGCAACTGCAAAGGGAGGCGAGTCTGTAATGCTTTTATGCTCTGTTCGTCTTTCAGGTTAAAATCTTTGTACAGTTCCAATAACAAGCGGTAGTAAAAATCCAAATACCGCAGTTCCTCGTCAATGGCTTTTGTATTCTGCGCTCGTTCTTCGTTCAGCTTTTCTATGTGCTCCAACTGAACCTTGGCTCGTCGGTCAATCAACGACACCTGCTCCTCTCGGTTGATTTCCAGCAAGGTAAACTGGTCTTCCAATTCGGCAGCCATTGCCTTGGCCTCGGCGATACGCTCGGTACTTTGGTCGTACAGGCCCCGCTCGTACAGGTAACGGGCATCCATCAGGCGCTCCTTTACTTGTGCAGCCTTGGACGACTGGCTGCGGTAGTCCCTCATGCTACGAAGGATGGCCTCGTAAAGGTATGCCTTGTCGGAGGAGAGGTTTGCGGCGAAGCGTTGCTTGAGCGGCTCCTCGTCGTAATCCTCCATGTCGTTGATGGCATCGAAGAGGGCAAGGTAGCGGCTGTCGGTGCGGCCACTTTTCTTGGCATCCAGCACGAAGTAGCGTTTCTCTGATTTGGACATGGCCTGTACGAGTTGGAAAAGGTCTTCTTTGCTGCGCATAGTTTGGTGTTTGTTCGGTCTGGCACAGTTGAATTGCAGGCCATTCACTCCAAAATTGACCTAAAAATGGGAAGATGAATTTTTTTTAATTTTTTTTCAGGCGTTTGGAAACTCCAACTTCATAGAGTGGTGTGTGCGGCAATTTTACCATGACAAAAGTCGATTTGGTGTTTTGTTGTTTTCTAAATCGCTGAAAAATAGCTATTTATGATAAAAATATTTAATAATCGAACTAGTGGTTTTTTGTTACTAGCATAAAATTGCGCTGGTAGGAATTCCAACTGCAACCAAAAGTGGATTGTGGCCGCTTCCTCGCCGCCCTACTTTTGTATCATCAAAAATGATTTAGTCAAAGGACGACATCAAGAAAAGAAAACACTGATAAAATTCCTGTAAGGGACAAGACGATGAACAAACATTCCATGGGATAATTTGTGATGGCGAGTTTTGGGTGATGAGACTTCATGGTAAGACCCTGACCTCAACAACCCGCCTTTTTTTCCTTTTTCAAACTATGAACAAACCCTGATAACCCAGGAGATTGGAGCGGTTATAAGTAGTTATTTTCTGTTGTTGGGTTTACCGTGAGCAAAGTTGGTAAACCCTTTTTTGAGAATCCAGATTTGCACCATAATACCTGGCAAACGTGCCCGGAGCATTAAACAAAAAGGGTGAAAACTACCCCCACCGGCGAGGAAGCAAAGCCCGGAAACAACTGGTAAAGGCTTCGCAAACTGATGAGTGTACAAATTGATTTCCCATAAACCGGAAAACAAAGATGCTTGTCGCTCATCAGGCAACTAGGGCGCTTCCTTGCCCATTTTTTGAAGTAAAGGGTCAATTTTTGGTGTGCATGGTTGGACGGGCCTCCCTAAAACCAGAAACCCCAAATCAGAAACCCTCAAGACTAATATTGGGTGTTCTCATAGTGTGTGGGCTACCCTTGCACCAAACGAGGTGCGGGGAGTAGTTTAAAATTTCAGGGTTTGTCGAACTCGTGTTCGGCAAAACCTTTTTTATTGCTGAATTTTTGTAACCTTCTCCCCATGCGTCAACAATGAAAGCACTTAGCAATTCAACAATTTCATCAATTCAAGAACACCCCAAAAGCTTGATTTTCAGGTATTTGCACGTCAATGTTTTCGAGCAGGGTGGTGGCGAGTGAGATGCCGAAATAATCCACTTTGACGGGGAAGGACTTGTGCGTGCGGTCCACCATCACGGCGACCTCTATCTTTTTGGGTAGGGTTTCGAGCAGTGGCTTGCAGGCGTAGAAGATGGTGCGGCCCGTGTTGGCCACGTCATCAACGACGATGACGGCCTTGTTGCGAAGCCCTTCGATGGGCATATCGAGCTTTACCTCCGTAGCCAGCGGGTCGGCGGGATTGACCCGGATTTGCGTCAGCGAAATGGCCTGCTTGGAGATGCTTTGCAGCTCTGCGAATAGCAGCCGAGCGAAGGCCATACCCCGGTTGTTGATGCCTGCAAGGATGAGTTCTTGCTCCTCGCAGTTGTGCTCCATGATTTCGATGGCGAGTCGCCGTATTTTCTGCCTAATTTGACGGTCGTCGAGTACTTGCATGGCCAAAAGTTATTTTATCAAATTCTAAGAAAATCCCCCTACTTATCGCTCATCACTCATCATGCCCCTGCCACCTTCGTTGTGGCAAAAATACGCTTGATGCTGTACCTGCCACTGCCGTTTACCATCACCATCAGTAGGCCGCCCACGATGGCGAGGTTTTTCATGAACAGGATTCCTTGCATTCGTCGGAAGACCTCCGACCCCTCCATCTGAAGCTGTGGGCAACTGACTGTCATCTCGCAGGCGAGCGGCACGTTCCAAAAGTCGTGGACGATGAACGTGACCGGTACCCAGTACAGCAGCAGCAAAAATGCCCCCAAGCTCGACCGATAGCCGGAAAGTATCATCAATCCGCCAAGCACCAAAACTATAATGGCGCCGTAAAGCAGGAAATCAGGCTGCCATTTAAGGCCATAGAAGTCCATCTTGGCTTTGGTTTCCTTGAAAAAAAAGATGGAGTCGTAAGCTTCGTACAAAAAAATGAAGGACAGCAAAATGCGCCCCAACAGGTCAATAAAGTTTTTCAAATGTTGTTGTTTGTTGTTTCAAAAATCCAAATGGGAAGGGCGAAGTTCTGCTTAAATTCTGAAAGAAGCGGCCTCGGCGTCACTGAAAATTCAACACGCTTACCTTACCGCCTGTAACGGCTTTCTTTTCACCCTTCCACACAAACTCCCCATTCAGTCCAGTTGGCAGCATTACCACCGCCCGCACAACTTTGCCAAAGTACTCGATTTTCACGGAAATCTCGCCAAGCGGGTGCGGCATCTTGCCTTCTGCAAACGTCAGGTCGCCCAAGTTCGGCTCGAAGCGCACAGTATGGAAGCCCGGCGAACCCGGGTTCACACCCAGCACTGTGCTGAGGAACTGGTAGTTCGGAGCGGCGCTCCAGGCGTGGCAGTCGCTGCGGGTAGGCTCCGGCTCCTCGGCGAAGGTGGTCAGGCCCATGTCCAGCATAGTGCGCCAGTCGTTGAGTTGGGCGTTGAAGTCGGTGCCCATGCCGTGTTTTTTCAGGGCTTCCAACAGGTAGAAACGGAAGTAGAGCGTGGTCTGCGTGATGCTTTTGTCTGCCATGATTTTGCGGAGCAAATCGGGCTGCTGCGCCTTCGGCAATGCGTCCGTCAGCACGGCGAGGATGTTGGCGTGTTGGCTGAAGGTGGCCTTCGTCGGATTATCCGCCATCATGCCCCGTCCGGCGTCCCAGCAGTTGCGATAGGTCGCCTCCACCAGCGAGTTGGCGAGGGCCGTAGCACGGGCTGCCTCCGCCGTTTTTCCGAAGGAAGCAAACAAAGCAGCTGCCTGTCGCAGCGTGTAGGCATACTGCAACGTGAGGATGCTCGACCCACCACGGGCCACGCCGGGCGGCACCCCGCCGATGCGCTCTTCCTCGCTCCAAGGCCACGCCCAGTCCACGAAATTCCACCACTGCACCGGGCCGAGCATCCCGTTTTTGGCGATGCGGTCTTCGTGCCAAGCTAGCACGCCCTCAATGCCGGGCAAGTATCGTTTCACAAAAACTGTGTCCGGGCGGTGCATCCAGTAATCGTAAACCATTGACACCCAAAACATGGAGTAGGTGGGGATGATTTGCATGTCGTTGCAAGGGTAGCGGCTCTGCGTGAGGCCGTCGGGGATGCGGCTGTTGTCGAAGTCCTCGATGCTCTTGCGCACCAGCCGGTCGTCGCCGCTGACGTAGAGCGAGATGAGCGCCTGGATGCGGGTGTCGCCGACGTAGCTGAGTTGCTCGTAGTACGGGCAGTCGAAGTAGGTCTCCCCGGCGCAGCGTTGGGCGGTGCGCCAGCCCACTTCCCAGATTTTCGAGTGGCTGGGGTCGCTGCTGCTGAAACTGGCCTTTGCTTCGAGCGGGTAGCCGTAGCTCATGCCGTGCAAGTCGTTGATAGTCAAGGGTTCATCGCCCGTTTCGATATCGAGTTGCAGCCAGCGCCAAGTGCGGAACCACAGTGGTCGGAAGGTGCGCTCCCTACCGCCGTCTGCGGTGAAACGGTCTTGGATGCCCATGATTTCCTTGCCCTCCCACTCGTTTCGATTGCCCTTTTGGCGGTTTTTGTCGTAGAGCGCTTCGGCGTAGGTGAGGGTGATTTTAGAGCCCTTGCCGCCCGTGGTGGTCAGCATGGGAAAGGCGTTCACCAATATCTTTTGGTCAACCAGAATGCTTGCCTTCGTGCGGGCAGGGATGGTCCAGGGTAGGCCGTCCACGGCCTTTTTTTCTTCTACCTTTTGGTTGAAAATTGCTCGCACGACATTGCCTGCGGCAATTTTTTCTTCGGTAAACAGCGGGATACTCCTCGGCACAAGCATCCAGTTGCCATCCGAGCCGAGGCCACGGGGCTTCCCGGCAAACCAAAGTTGTTCGGCGTTTTTCCATTTCGAATCGTCAAAATCGGGTTGCTCCCAACCCCAGGGGTAGCGGCTGGCATCCACGTCGTCGCCGTCGCCAGTCACGAGGTAGCTCTGGAGTTTTGCCCGGTCAACGGGCAGGGGCCTGTACGCTTCGTTTTTCAGCACCTTCCAGGTTTGGTTGGTGTTCACGAGGTCTTCTGCTTCGGAATTGCCTTGTAGGATGAAGCCCGTCTGGTAGCTGATTTGGGCGAAGGGGGCGTGTTCGGCGGCGTTCCAGACCAGGGCGGCCAGCACGTTCTTGCCAGGTTTCAGTTGCGGAGCAATGTCCACCGTCTCGAAATTCCAATGGCCGAGGTCGCCACGGGCAGGGCCGCTGCTCACGGGCTGGCCATTGACGAAGAGTCGGTAACGGTTGTCGGCGCTGACGTGAACGATGAAGCTGGTGGGCTTTTTGGCCAAATCCACTGTTTTCCTAAAATGATAAACGCCGTATTGAACCGGCGACTCGCCGGGGCAGGCCACCCACCGAGCTTTCCAAAAGTTGTCGAGGATGCGGGGGCTTATTGGAGTTGGCAGTTGACAGTTGGCAGTTGGCAGTCCGAGCAGGAGCAACAGATAGAATATCGGCAGTAACTTTTGAAAAACTTGGCGCATTTCCTTCAGGTTTTGTTTTTCCCAAAGGTAAAAGGATGGATGAATTTACGGTTGGATAATGGGCTGCCTCTCCAAGTTTTCTAAAATCACTTGCCGTACCTTAGCCGATAATTCATCCACGTCGGCCATGGTCAGGCCTGCCGTTTCGATGGGTTTGTTCCAAACGATGCGCACAGTGCCGGGCCAGAGGTCGAGGCCGGGCACTTTTGGGTTTGATATTTTTTCCACGCCGAGGATGGTTTGCACTGCGATGGGCTTGCCCGACTCAATGGCGATGCGGAACGCACCTTTGTGGAACGGCAGCAGCAGATCGGCAGTGGTATTGCGGGTACCCTCCGGGTAAATGAACACCGAGTAGCCATCCTCCTCCAGCGTCCGGTGTAGGTACTTCATGCTGCTGGAGCGAGAACTGGCGTTGCTGCGGTCTACCAGCACGCAGAGCTTGCGCACGATGAAGCCGAAAACCGGCACTTTTATTAGTTCTTTTTTTGCCAAAAACTTATAGACGCCGGGGTAGGCACGGGCATTCATCATAAAATCGAGCGCCGTCTGGTGGTTGCTCACGATGATGTATGGTTGGCGGCGGTCAATATTTTCCAGCCCCTCAATCTTGAACCGCACCAATGTCAGTCCGAAGTAAAGCCGGGTGTAAACATGGTGGCTAAACCAGATGATTTGCTTGACCCATTTCCTTGGAAAAATGAGGAATGCGATGTAGTAAAATGGAAAAAGCACCAACCAGAGTAGGAAAAAAACGGTGATGCCGTAGATTGCCCAGAGTTTTCGTAGAATATTCATTGTCGCTTAAGATTGAGCGCAAAGGTCTTAATTGTACAGACTTTAGACAATAGATTTTAGACATTGGATGAGGTAACTGGTCTTTCCGATGTCGCTTTCTATCGTCTGAAGTCGCTTGTCTAAAGTCTAAAAATGAAAAACATCGTCGTACTCGACGGCTTCACTGCCAACCCAGGCGACCTTTCTTGGGCTGCCTTGGCGGAACTCGGCAACCTCACCATCCACGACCGGACACCGCCCGAACAGGTAGTCGAACGGGCCATTCATGCCGACATCGTGCTGACGAACAAAGCCGTACTCGATACCGCTACCCTTGCCAAACTGCCCCGGCTGCGCTGCATCAGTGTTTTGGCTACCGGCTACAACGTGGTGGATGTAGCTGCCGCCAACCGTCAGGGCATCACGGTCTGCAACGTGCGGGGCTATGCCGCCAACTCGGTGGCACAGCACGTCTTCGCAATGGTACTGGCGCTGACCAACCGAATTAGCGAACACGCCCAGCACACCGCAGCTGGAGGCTGGGCCACCTCGCCTGACTGGAGCTACACGCTCGCCCCGATTTGGGAATTAGCTGGCAAAACGATGGGCATTTACGGGTTCGGTCAAATCGGGCAGCGGGTGGCGGACATTGCGCTTGCCTTCGGTATGAGGGTCATTGCCCATCACAAGCACCCGGAGCGAGACCAGCGGCACAATGTGGAGTTTGTGACTTTGGAGGAGTTGTTGGCGCAAAGCGACGTGTTGAGCTTGCACGCTCCGTTAAGCGCTGAAAATCAGGGTGTTATCAATAAAAATTCGCTGGCGAAAATGAAGAAGACGGCGCTGCTCATCAACACGGGCAGAGGAGGATTGGTGGTGGAAACTGACTTGAAAGCGGCTTTGGAGAACGAGGCTGTTGCTGCTGCGGGCTTGGATGTGTTGTCGGAAGAACCCCCTCGGAGTGGGAGCCCGTTGTTGGGTTTGCCAAATTGCTTAGTTACGCCGCACATCGCTTGGGCATCAAGAGAGGCGAGGCAGCGATTGATGGAGGAGTCGGTGGAAAATGTGCGAGCGTTTTTGGCTGGAAAGCCGAGGAATGTAGTTGGCAGTTCGCCAATTGGCAGGTGACAGTCAATACCAAGTTGATTTGGCACTGGCTGTCAACTGCCAACTGGCGAACTATCAAGCTTACGCCAAAGGCGGAATGCGGAGCACCTGGCCTGGGTAAATTAGGTCCACATCCTTGAGCATCGGCTTGTTGGCCTCGAAGATGACCATGTACTTGTTGGGGGTGCCGTAGTGGGCCTTGGAGATTTTGGAGAGGTTGTCACCTTTCACCACAGTGTAAAATACAGCCTCTGGTTCTGGCACAGCTTCAGCCTCGGCAGGTGCTGCAACGGTCATCCAATCGTCAACGGTGGCGATGCCCGCTACGTTGCCTACTGCCAGAATTACCTTTTCCTTTTCGGACTGGCTGGCTGCAGTGCCCGTGATAGTGGCTTTATCGTCATCAACGACGATATTCAGGTTTTCCACTTTCAGGCCGAGCGAGGTCACGTGGTTGGTGAGGCGCATGGCCATTTGAGCGTTTTCGAGTTGGTCAATTGCACTAGGAGCGGCTGGTGCAGCTGGTTTTGCTTCCGCTTTTTTGCCTCCGAAAAGGGCAGTGCCGGCATTTTTCAAGAAGGAGAAAAGTCCCATGGTTCGATAGATTTGTAGTTGTTATACCACCCTTTATCTGCTTTTGGCAGCCACCGGGTAGCGTGATTTAAGCGTACAATAGCAAAGGTATGGCTTTTTGGGTTCCTCAAAAATTGATAAACCTCAACCTTTTCGATTTAATAGACGTAGGATGAAGCCGGGGTCACAAATTTGTATGGTGGAAAAAAATCAGGCATCAAGATTGCCATGTACCTGCGCTGCAAAATGATAGGCAATCAGCAACACTTCGTTGAAACGGGCTGAAACAAAAACAAGGGAATTGAGTAAAAGGCGTATATTTGCGCAGTTTTTTCGGAAGGGGTTTAAAAATTCATAATTTGTCTATCTAAATTATTGATTTATAAGCCTTTAACAATCATATACCAACATTTCTCAGAGCGTTTTACCACTCGAAAAATGTGGATTTTGGGCCAAGTAACAGGCAAGTTAGACAGTGGGTATGGCACTCAGGTGCTGTTCTCGCCTCGTTAAACGGCAGTTCCCCAACTTTCACAGCTAAAAAAATTGCTTGTCATGCAAGGAAAAGGTTTTATCAAGTTCTTTCTCGTGGCTTTTGCCGTGGTCTCCGTCATCCAGATGTCTTTCATGATTCCAACTTGGAATGTGGAGCGGAAGGCAGACAATTATGCTGCATCGAAATGCACCGACGGCAGTGCTGTTTGTCTGCGGCAGCAACGTGCAGTTTTTCTGGATTCCATTTCCAGTGAAACCATCTTCAAGATTCCACTCCTCAAATCTTACACTTACCAAGAACTCAAAGGCTCGCAACTTGGCTTTGGCCTTGACCTCAAAGGAGGCATGAGCGTGCTCTTGCAGGTTGACCTACGTGACTTCATCCGGGCAATGGCCGGTGGCGGCACAGACAAGATGCTTGAAGATGCCATTGTGAAAGCAAATGAGCTCCAGAAAGGTTCACAGACAGACTATATCACCCTTTTTGCGGACGCATGGAAAGAAACATCTGGTGGCAAACCGCTTAACAGCGTATTCAAGCGCAACGAGTCCATCAAGGATGAAGTGAATGCAAATAGCTCAGATGCTCAGGTTGTGGCACTGCTTCGTCGTGAAGCGGATTTGACTGTGGGAAGAACCTACGAGATGCTGAAAAAGCGTATCGACAAGCTTGGTGTAGTCGGCCCAACGGTGTCACTTGACGCAGGTCGTGACATCATCTTGGTGGAGCTTCCAGGTATTGAGAACCCACAACGTGCCCGTAACTTCCTCCAGAGCGCTGCAAAGTTGGAGTTCTGGAACGTTTACCGCATCACCGACGGTGCTTTTGGCTCTGCATTTGCGGTCGCCAACGACAAGCTGAAGAAAATGGGTGCTGGTGAAGCTGCTACTTCCACCACTATTACCATTGATAGTTCCAAAGTGGACTCACTCGGCAACAAAATCATGGACACAACAGTGGTGGCCGATACTAAATCGGATACTGCAGGTGTTGACCTTGGTGCCACTAGTGGGCCGCTCTTCGATGTTTTCACGCCAAATAATGGTTCTAGGGGCTACGCCGTAATGGGCTTGGCTGAAAAGAACAAGCAGGACGACGTCATCAGGATGTTGACCCAGCCAGGCGTTCGGGAGTTGTTCCCTGCTGATGTTACTTTCTTTTGGGGCCGCAAACCAGCAAAAGATGAAAAAGGTGTGGAAATGTCTGACACCTATGAGCTATATGCCATCAAAAAAGAACCGGGCAAAAACAATGCACCACTTGAAGGTGATGAGATTTCGGATGCCTCCGCTAGTCCGAACCCAACGACAGGCGAGCTGTCCATCACACTTCGCATGAAGCCAGAAGGTGCCCGCATTTGGGGTACAATGACGCAAAAAGCTGCCACTGACGGCAACCGTGAGATTGCTATCGTACTTGACAGTGGCGTAGTATCTGCTCCTTCCGTTCAAAACCCGATTCTTTCAGGTTCTTCTGAAATTACGGGCAGCTTCTCTTTGGAAGAAGCCAATGACATTGCGAGCATCCTTGAGATTGGTAAGTTGCCAGCAGGTACGAAAATCATTCAAGAGTCACTGGTAGGCCCGTCGCTCGGAGAAGAGAACATCAATACCAGTATGAAGGCGCTGTTTGGTGGCTTCTTGCTTGTGTTGGCATTTATGATTTTCTACTACGGTGGTTCCGGTATTGTATCAATAATAGTATTGTTATTGAACGTTGTATTCCTCCTAGGTACTATTTCTTCTATTGGTACGGTGCTTACGCTGCCTGGTATTGCAGGTATCGTACTCACCATTGGTATGGCCGTTGATGCGAACGTAATCATCTTTGAGCGAATCCGTGAGGAGTTGCGAGAGGGCAAAACTTTGATGTTGGCCATCAAAGAAGGTTACAGGCACTCTTATTCTGCAATTATTGACGGTAACTTGACAACCTTGCTTACTGCCATTATCCTTGCGGTCTTTGGTCTTGGCCCAATTAAGGGCTTCGCAGTCATCTTGATTTGGGGTATTATTTTCACATTCTTCACTGCTGTGCTTGTTAGCCGCCTCCTCATTGAATGGTGGGTAGGTAAAGGTAATGAACTTACTTTCTGGACAGGGTCAACTAAGAATTCGTTGGCTAACTTGAACGTTGACTGGATGGGTAAGCGCAAGATGTTTTATGGTGTTTCTATTGCCATCACGGTACTTGGCCTTATATCCTTCTTCGCTCGTGGTTTTGACCTAGGTGTGGACTTTAAAGGTGGTTTTTCTTACAACATTACGTTTGACAAGCCAACAGAAGCCGAAGCCATCCGTCAAGCGCTGACTGCACCATTTGGCAGTGAACCGGTGGTTAAAGCTGTTGACACAGAGAACACCTACAACGTCCTTACCGACTATATGGTAAATGAAGAGGGCGACGATGTGCAAGAAAGAGTTACCGCAAAACTGCACGAAGGACTTGGCGCATTAGCTGGGGGGGCAAAACTTGAAGAATTTACGAGTCCAGATGGCCAAGGTACTCATATAATCTCTACTAGTAAAGTTGGCCCAACCGTTGCAGATGACCTTCGCAACAGTGCTTGGAAAGCTATCATATTCGGCCTTTTGGGTATCTTCCTCTATATTTTGTTGCGATTCAATAAATGGCAGTACAGCCTTGGCGCAGTCATCGCCACATTCCACGATGCTTTTGTAGTGATATCACTGTTCTCAATCCTGCATGGCATTCTGCCTTTCCCGATGGAGATTGACCAAGCGTTCATTGCTGCTATCTTGACCATCATTGGTTACTCCGTAAACGATACCGTAATTGTTTACGACCGTATCAGAGAAAATGTGGCTAAATACCCAGAAATGGATACCTATGCGCTTATCAACAAGTCCATCAATACAACCATGAGCCGGACATTGCTCACGTCAATGACAACGCTATTCACAGTGTTTATACTCTGGATAGTTGGCAGTGGTAGCATCAAAGGATTTGCCTTTGCACTCGTAGTCGGTATCGTCGTGGGTACTTACTCTTCTATCTTTATCGCCTCGCCGGTGATGGCCGACTTGGCCAAGGGAGATATACGAACCACTAATCGTCCGTCTAGCGGTACAGGTTCCGATGACAAGAAGTCTTTTACTCACAGGAAAAAGGAAAATGCCTAATAGCCTGTGAAGGGTAGATTTTAGAAAAAATCCCCTTGCAATAATCTTTGCAAGGGGATTTTTTTTGGCACGGTTGTTGAAATTTATGAAGCACGTAAGTTTTGGTTAATAATTGTAAGAATTGTCAAATCTGCCTGAAGTAAGTT
>CAYTZS010000061.1:0-11607 GCA_964442355.1 uncultured Saprospiraceae bacterium
GCTCTTGGCATTGCCCATCGTGATTCGCACTACGGAGGAGGCGCTCAAGTCGGTGGACGACACGTTCCGGCAAGCGAGCTATGCCCTCGGCGGTTCCAAGCTCTACACCATCCGAAAAGTGGTGCTGCCCATCGCCCTGCCCAATATTTTGACGGGCCTCATCCTCGCCGTCGGGCGGGTTTCGGGTGAGACGGCGCCGATTCTTTTCACCGTGGCTGCCTATTTTTTGCCCAAACTGCCAAGTAGCATCATGGACCAAGCAATGGCGCTGCCGTATCACTTGTACGTGATTTCGACGAGCGGGACGCAGATCGAAGCCAGCCGCCCAATGGCCTACGGTACGGCCTTCGTGTTGGTGGTTATTGTTTTGATTGTCAACTTGTTGGCAACTTTGCTGCGCAATTATTTTGGGAAAAAAGTGAAAATGAACTGATTTACGATTTTGGATTTACGATTTACGATTGGGGGCCCTGCGACTCCAATCGTAAATCGTAAATCGTTAATCCAAAATATGGCTAATAAACTCGAAACCATAGACGTCAACCTGCACTACGGCGATTTCCATGCGCTGAAGGGCATCTCGTTGGCCATCCCCGACCACTCGGTGACGGCGCTGATTGGGCCTTCGGGCTGCGGAAAAAGTACCTACCTGCGCCTGTTCAACCGGATGAACGACCTGATTCCGAACACCAAAATCACGGGTCAAGTGCTGATGGACGGGGAGGATATTTACAAAATCAAATCCTCGAAGATTGACCACTTGCGACGCACGGTGGGCATGGTTTTTCAAAAGCCAAACCCGTTCCCGAAGAGCATTTTCGAGAACGTGGCCTACGGCCTGCGGGTGAACGGCATCACGGACAACAACTTCATCGAAAATCAAGTGGAAAAAACGCTTCGGCAGGCGGCGCTCTGGGAGGAGGTAAAGGACAAATTGAAAAAATCGGCCTTCGAGCTTTCGGGTGGTCAGCAGCAGCGGCTTTGCATCGCACGGGCGTTGGCCATCGAACCGACTGTGGTGCTGATGGACGAACCTGCCTCGGCGCTCGACCCCATTTCGACGGGCAAAATCGAGGACCTGATTTTTGAACTGAAAGACCAGTTTACCATCATCATTGTCACCCACAACATGCAACAGGCAGGGCGGGTGAGCGATTACACTGGGTTTTTCTATCTTGGCAACTTGATTGAATTCGACAAGACGAAGAAGATTTTCACGAACCCCTCAAAGCAAGAAACTGAGAATTATATCACTGGGAGATTTGGATGATTTTTCCCCTTTTGACAGAATAGAACATGGATTGGGCAAATTAAGCAAAGAGTAACGCCGATTTTATCAAAAATCCGTGTCCAATTCGTCAAATCCGTGTTCCATCTTCTTAAAAGTGAAGCCTCGTTAACATCATGACGCACTTAGATTCCGAACTCAAAATCCTCAAGTCCGACATCCTCGAAATGTGGCGGCTGGTGGTCAATCAGCTCACAAAGGGCAAGGAGGCACTGACCAACTTCGACCGTGACCTCGCCGAAGAGGTGGTGGAAAACGAAAAGCGGGTCAACTCGTACGAGCTGAAGATTGACAAGGACTGCGAAAATATTTTCGCACTGTTTCAGCCCGTGGCCACCGACCTGCGCTTGGTGCTGGCTTCACTGAAAATCTGCAACAACCTGGAACGGGTTGGCGACATCGCTGCCAGTGTGGCTGACTTCGTTTTGGATGCGGAACAGGACTTCAACAAAGAAATCTTGGAGCGCACAAAAATCCTGGAGATGTACGGCATCGCCAACGAGATGATGGCCGACACACTGGAAGCCTTTGACAAGGAGGACACCCGACTGGCCCGGACCATGTTTAAACGGGACAAACTGCTCGACAAGATTGACGACGAGGCGCTCGACCTCGTTTACGACTGCATCATGGACTATCCCGAGCAAGCACGCAACACCCTGCTGGTGATGTCCATGATTCGGAAACTGGAGCGGGTAGGCGACATGTCCAAAAACATTGCGGAGGAAATCATTTTTTACTTCGAAGCCAAAGTATTGAAGCACAAAAAGAAGAAGGAGAAGGAAGGAGACGAATAACTTGATTTTAGGTTTTACGATTTACTTCCGTGAAACTTCGTTTTCAGATTTCGGCAGGTAGTCGCTTTTTAGGAGGGTGTAGGTTGTATTTGCCATAACTTTGGCCGTACAAAGGTGTTCTGTATAATCTTGGGAAATATTGTGCTGCAAAATTTCCCAATTTTCATTCTACAATCCTCCTATCGGCTAGTTATGCGCAAAATCACGATTGCTTTACTGTTCCTTTCCATTGGCATTTCGCCCATTTTTTCACAAAAAACACTGACGCTGGAAGAGGCGGTTGGCGCTGCATTGTCGCACAACTACGGCATCCTGTTGGCACGAAACGACTCGACAGCCACTGCCTTGGACGTGGACTACATCAACTGGGCATTTGCGCCACGGCTGAACGGCACACTTGGCACGGTGTGGAACAACAACGACCAGCGGCAAGAATTCTCGGATGGCACGGTGCGGGAACGGGACAACGTAAAATCGAATAACTTGACTGCTTCTGTGGGACTGAATTGGGTGCTGTTCGATGGGATGCGGATGTTCATCGCACGGGAGCGGACGCTTGAAATTGCCCGCACGGGCGAACTGGCCGTGAAGACGCAAGTAGTGAATACCGTGGCGCAAGTGCGCAATGTTTACTACAACGTTGTCCGGCAAAAACAGCAGTTGAAAGCCATTGAGGAGCAGATGTCGGTGAGTGAGGAGCGAGTGAAAGTAGCCGACCGCAAGCTCTCGACGGGCCTCGGCAGCAAGCCCGAATTGCTGCAAGCAAAGGTTGACCTCAATGCCCAAAAAGCCCGGCAGTTGCAGCAGCAAACAGTCATTGCGCAGCTGAAAGAGCAACTCGACCAGTTGGCCGGAGGGCGGCTCGGCACCACTTTCGATGTGGTGGACGGCATCAGCTTCGACAATAACTTGAACCTCAAAGAAATAGAACAGAACATCGCCAGCACCAACCCCTCGCTGCTGCTGGCACAGCGCAACATCGGCATTGCCCGCCTGACGCTGGAAGAACACAAAGCCAGCCGCTACCCTACCCTCAGTTTCAATTCCGCCTACAACCTCGGTCGCAACGATAACCAGACCGTGGTGAACCCATTCCAGCCGCTCATCAGTGGTTCGAAGGGTTTCAATTTTGGTTTTACCGCCAACATTCCCATCCTCAATGGCCGGGTGGAGCAGCGCAATATCGAGGCATCGAAAATCGGCATCGAAGGGCTGCAACTGGCTTTTTCCGACCAAAAAACTGCCATTGATGCTGGGCTGCGCAATGCCTTCCGGGACTACGAGTACCAGCAGCAAGCCCTGAAACTGGAAGATGAAAACATCGAACTCGCCAAGGAAAACGTCGCCATCGCCCTGGAGCGCTTCAAGCAGGGTGTGAGCACCTACCTCGAACTACGGGAAGCACAAAAAAGCCTCGAAGACGCCTACGACCGCCTCATTGCGGCGAGGTACAACGCCAAGGTAGCGGAGACGGAGGTGCTCAGACTAAAGGGAGATTTGGTGCGGTAAATTAGCCTACATCCTACCAAAAAGCAGCACAAAATCCTCTCTTCTGCTGCGGGCGATGCTAACCGTTTGGTCATTGCTCATCACCACGTAGCCTCCGTCACCTTTCACATACTTTGCGATATGGTTAAGATTGATGAGAAATTGCTTGTGAATTCGAAAAAAACCCCTTTCCCGCAGGGTATCTTCGACATCGCCGAGCGTCCGTGAGACTACCAGTGAGCGCCCACTTTTCAAGTGAAACTTGGTGTAATTGCCTTCAGCTTCGCAGGTCACAATGTCATCAACGTTTAGGAAGTTGAACCCCTCTTGGCTTGGTATTGCTATTTTGTTTGAAAAAATGGCATTGGATGAAGCCATATGCTCCTTCAGCAGCGTCATTTGCTGTGGCTCAATTGGGGGCTTTTTATGGGAGCGAGCAACAGCGTTTTTTAGCTCTTGCGCATCAATGGGTTTCAGTAAATAGTCTAGTGCACTAAATTTAAAAGCCCGCAAGGCATAGCGGTCATAGGCTGTGGTGAAAATGATTTGGAAAGGCATTTCTACCAATTCTTCCAGCATCCGAAATCCGTTCATCACTGGCATCTCGATGTCAAGAAAAATCAACTCAGGGTGGTAATGCTTGATTGCAGACAACCCTTCTCTACCATTGTTTGCGGAGGCTACCAGCTGCAAGCTAGGGCAGTGTTGCTGAAGCAGTACCTGCAAATAGCCTACGCAATGAGGTTCATCGTCAATAATGATTGTTTTCATAAAACTGGTAGATAGAAATTGGTTTGTGAAAAACGCAGATGAGTCATTTTGCTTTCAAACATTCACGATTAAATTGGTATTTTCAAAATTACCTTTGTGCCACAGGGCATCCCTTCTGCGTCAATTAGATCTTGGAAGGTGGCACAGCCAGTATTTGGTTTGTCTAATTTCAGCATTCGTAGGCGCTCTGCTGTAATGAGGGTGCCCTGAGGCTTATGGGTTAAGGCTTCTTTGCTCTCTAAGGATGCTGCCCGTTCCCTACCCACACCATCATCGGTGATTTCAACATGAAGAAGACTGTCGGAAGGTTGTCGGACATCCACCACCACTGAGCCACCTTCAGGTTTGTGCAACAGTCCATGCCAAATTGCATTCTCGACGTATGGCTGCATGAGCAGGGGCGGTATCTGCACGTATTGCTCGTCCACCTCGTCTTCCACCCAAATTTCGTATCGGAACTTGCCGCCGAACCGCATAGCCTCCAAGTCCATGTACAATCGGAGAGCTTCTAGTTCTTTCTCAAGGGATACCTTAGGCGAGCGGGAATTCTCTAGTACGAGCCGAATGAGACGGCTAAACTTAGTAACATAATTTGCAGCCTGTTCGCTGTCGTTTCGCACTATAAAGTTGTTGATGGAGTTTAGGCAGTTGAAAATGAAATGGGGGTTCATTTGCGATCGCAAGGCTGTCATTTCTTTGTCGGAAAGTTCTTTGTAAAATGCAGTTTTCAACTGTTCCTCGTGTCGAATCTGGGATGTACGGTAACGAACAAGACCTGTCACTCCCAAAGCTCCTGCCAATACCACTAACACCCAAAACCATTTTGCTTGCCACCAATAAGGTAGTATGCATATATTTAGCTGGGTTTCCTCACCTCCTGCAAGTTTTACCCGAAAAGTGTAGTTGCCTGGGGAAAGCCCTGTGTAGTTGACCGATTTCCCGCCATCTGCTGTATACCATTTCTCATCAAAACCATCAAGCTTGAATTGATAGGAAGCGAGGTCGGCATCGAGCGAAGTAGGTATTCCAAACTCAAATGCAAATGCATTTTCTGAAGGCTTCAATTCTACTTCTGTGGCGTTTCGAATATTTTTATCAAAATATTTGGACTGGTAGTAAATCTTGAAGTCAGTCAGTACAACTCGTGGCATAGACGTAGTTGTTGACTTCCTATTAGGCGAACGCAGCAGGCAAAACCCATTCGGTTGCCCAACAAGTACGCCAAGATTGGGGACAACTTCCAATCCTTTTCCCTTGAGGTAGGGAGTTTTCAATCCTTCCGATTTGCCGAACACCCTAAAACTACCTTCACCCACTGGGTTGTAAACGACAAGACCTTGATTGGTGGCCATCCAAAGGTTGTTTTCTTCGTCCTTCTTAATGGCAGATATGTGGTCACCAGGTAAACCTTCTCCCTTCCTTATTATTTGGGTAGGCCGTATGGACTGGCTGCCTACAGCGAATATTTCCAATCCGCTGCTGTTGGTGCCTACCCAAATGCTGCCATCTGCACCGATTTCTACTGCCCTCGAATCGTTGGAGTTCAATACATTGTTGTTGTCATACTTGACGAACCTTGCAGTAGTTGGGTCAAAATTGAGAACTCCACCACTTTTCAACGCCAACCAAAGGTGACCATTCGAGTCTTCCTGAATATCCAAGAACGCCCACCAAGGCTGAAAAGTCGGAGCACCAGGTGGAAACCCTATTTTGTCGTTGTAGTGAATGACTTTCCTTCTGTCCGGGGCGATTTTGTAGAGCCCATCATAACTTGTAGCTATCCAAATATTTCCTTTTGCATCCAATAAAATGTCGTTGATAGTTTGCTCAACTTTGTTGTTGAACGGTGGCATTTGTGCTGGCTCAAAAAAGCTTTGACCAGGTTTGAGCAAATAAAGTGAAGCACCGCCAACTAGGTTTTTGGAGGCACCAGCCCAAACATTTCCAGTACGGTCGGCAGCAAGAGCTCTAAAATCGGGGTAAATGGCACCGGGTAATGGCTTGGCAAACTGAACGAGACTGTTGTCTTTTCCTGACCATTGGAAACAACCAGCGTTTTCAGTAGCTATAAAAACAGCATTTCGACTTGGTTCGAAGGTAAAAGCAGTCACTTCAGCGCGCTCTGTCTTTGTACCAACAGAAACCAAACTGATATACTGCATGGATTGGTTATCCAAATCATAAGCACGGATACCTCCACGAACACCCAGTACCCAAAGTTTTTGCTCGTCTTCGACAAACAGTCCTTGGCACCTGCGGTCGAGTTCAGGACTTTCACCGCTCAACGTGCGATTGAAGAATCTATATCTACCTGTTTTTTTGTCAAAGACACCAAAGTCGTGGTCATCTGTGGCTACCCAAAGCTCGTTCCTATTTTTCTCCTGAACAGTTACAACGACATTCCTGTTAGAATCA
This sequence comes from uncultured Saprospiraceae bacterium, assembly GCA_964442355.1. Taxonomy (GTDB): domain Bacteria; phylum Bacteroidota; class Bacteroidia; order Chitinophagales; family Saprospiraceae; genus UBA6168. Next base: position 6,760 of record CAYTZS010000061.1, read on the forward strand.
AAATTCAACCAAGATGGGAGGTCAAAAGGAAAGGTCTTCATCGTTTTGGACTTAGGGTCAAAACTGGCAATACCAGCCGACCATGTTGCTATCCAAATAATACCATCGGCATCTTGCGATAGACGCATGGCAGCAACGCCGCCCACACCTTGCTTGTCTTTAATTTCAATAAATTCAAACTTTTTTAAAATCTTATCAAAACGACCTAGTCCTCTGCCAGCAGCTGCCAACCACAAAATATTCGGATCATTGTTATCAGTAATTGCATGTTTAACAGTATTGTACTGAAAGGAATTACTGCTTTTCAGGCTGTCTTCCCTAAGTGTGTGCCAACCCACATAACGACGTTCCTTTTTGTTGAAACACCCTAATCCGTGATGGTAAGAACCCAACCAGAGCAGCTCGCCATCTTGCAAAACTGAAATTAGGCTTATCGGAAGTCCTCCAATTTCGGGGTTTCTGGTATCGGTCTTCCAGTATTCAAACTTCCCAGAGGCAGGGTCAAAATGATTAAGCCCACCATCGAGCACAGACATCCAAAAATTGCCGTCTGCATCTTCTATTATATCTGTAACGGAATTGTTGCTTAAAGTGCTTTGAGAATCTTTTTCTTCGTAAAAATTGAGGAATTGCTGACCATCAAATCTTGAGAGTCCACCCTCAGTACCAAACCAGAGAAACCCCAGTTGGTCACGCATAGCCACATGCACCCAATTGTCCGCAAGCCCGTGCTCAGTGGTGAATCGTGCAAATGATGACATATCCTCATCAACCAAAGACTGACCTACCGCCACGCTTGACAACAAGCACAGAAATGGCCAATGTAGCAACCTGAAAAAACACTTCATAAATGCTATAAATTGATGCTCTTACAGACATCGCCGAAATTACGCCACGAAAATTAGAAATGTAGGTTTCATTGAGTGAAATGCAGTTTTGGGTGAGCGTGCTGCAAAAAAGGTTTGATTTCCAGATAAAACTAGTAAATGTGCTACTCAATAACTCGCAGCTACCAATGGCTCATTCACCGTGTATTTACGGTTTGCGCCTCGCAATATTTGGGATAGTATCCAAGCAAAAATTGAATTGGGATTTTTCTAAAAATACCTAAAATTAATCTACCAACACCCTACAGCTTAGCTGTTTGCGCTTTAGCACTATAGCTAAAAGTCCAGCTGTGAAGATGTTGTTCTCTCTTTTGAAATCTTGGCGTCAAGCAATTATCCACATTTCATCCAAATATCTAAATGAGTACTATGAATCGTCTTTGCAACCAAATCAAAACAAGGGTTATGGCAATAGTAGCCATAATCTTTGCTTTTTGTTCATCCAATGCCCAGGAATTCCAACGAGCGTACGGCACGGCGCTCGACAACTCCTTCACAAAAGTGGTACAGGATGCCGCTGGCAATTTCTATGTGCTGGGGCAAGACGAGGCCGTCAATGGCGCCCTACAGCAGGCTACCATCACACGCCTCGACGCCAATGGCCTGCACCAATGGACACTCAGCTTAAACTTTGCTTCACTTTGGCATGATGCCGTGCTGACGCCTTCCGGCGAACTGATGTTGGTTGGCCAAACCCTCCCCAGCGACCCAACCTCCAAAGGTATTATGGCCCGAGTGACAAGCGCTGGCTCATTCGCAAGGCTGCGTACCTACGACGAAGTAGGGCGAGACCTCTTCACTCGAATTGTCCGGCAAAGTGGTGCTTTCCCTTACTATGTCATAGGAGCACAATATGATGGTGGAACAAGCCCCACTTACGAGGATGTAGTATTGTTCAACATTGACCAAGATCTCAATGTCAACTGGAAAAAACGATATTACAACACCGGAGACGACGAATACTTTCGGGACTTCGAGGTTCTCAGCGCCAGCGAGTTACTGATGGCCGGAAATTTATCAAATGGCATTATTTATAAATCAGACAACAACGGTGTCATATCAACGGGTGTGCAGTTGCCAAACCGCTTGGTCAGGGATGTTCATCGTGAGCTGTTCGGAGGCTGTTATGCTGCTTCAACCAACAGTGGCAACGGTGAAGCCTACATCGAAAAATTCGATGCAAACTTGTTCCTGATTTGGGAGTACAGAATCAATGGACTTACTTCTATCAGCCAAGTTTGGGAGGGGTTACCTGGTACAGGTGAACTGTATGCTGTTGGTGTCGGTAACTTTGGTAACCAACAGCGGACCGTCGTCGTTAAATTGCTTGAGACATTTAACGGCCTAACAGTGGATTGGGTAAAATACCTGACAGTCGGCAGTGGGTATATCGGTGGCTCTGCTTGGTTTCTCTCCTCAGTCAATTTGGCCTTTACAGATGCACGAACCATACCAGGGGGGTTCGGGCAAAGCTGCGCTTTTATATCTGTCAGTGACCTCGGAATGGGAACATGCGATGTTGGAAACACTACAACTACCCTCACACAAACAGATCCGTTCCCCGATTCACCAGACCCACTACCAATTGTTGAATCGGCTACTACAACAGTTGGTATAAACCCCATGGGGGCTTCAGCCATCAACTGGCAACAGCAAGTGGCCTGTAATACAGATCCTTGCAGCGTAAATATTGTGGTAACAGCAATTGCACCTAATTGTGGGCAGGTTCAGGTCTGCGCCGTTGGAACTGGCCCAGGCCCATACTCCTACCAGTGGTGCAATGGGTCCACTAACCAGTGCTACACAACACAATTAAATCCATGTACTCCTCAAGATTTCTGCGTTTCATTAACTTGTTCAGACGGCACAATGTCCATCGACACGGAAGTTTATACTTTGACCGACAACATACCGCCCACGGCGATTTGCCTCGGAGTCGGTGTGACACTAGATGCAAATTGCAATGCATCAATCACCCCCAGCCTAATTGATGGCGGCTCCACCGACAACTGTGGTATCGCCTCTATGAACGTAAGCCCCAATATAGTGACCGGTTGTGGCCTACACCCCGTCACACTAACTGTGACGGACTTTTGCGGGAACATGAGCACCTGCAGCACTACTATACAGACAATTGAAAGTACGCCGCCAGTAATCGTGTGCCCGCCCTCAAAAACTATAGCCTGTAATACCAACACCAGCCCAGCGAACTGTGGCACCGCCACCACCACTGACAATTGCGACTCTAATCCAACTGTCACATTCACTGACGTTACCTCAGGCTTAATGCCCTGTGATGGCAATATCCAACGGACATGGACGGCGGGGGATGACTGTGGGAACGTATCCTCCTGCGTACAGAACATTACCATTATTGACAATGTGCCTCCCATAGCACTTTGTCAAAATGCCAGTATATCCCTCGGCCCCAACTGCACGGCCATCATTACACCGGGTTTGGTAAACGCAGGCTCAACGGACAACTGTCTTTTGGACATGATTACTGTCAGCCCCACCACAGTGACACAATGTGGCCCTGTGGTGGTCACACTTAGCCTTGTGGACAAGTGCAACAATACGAGTTCTTGCTCATCAACGGTGCAAGTGACGGAAACGATACCGCCAACCATCAATTGCCCACCGTCAGTCACAAAAGCTTGCAACATCAACACAGGACCAAATTTTTGTGGCACGGCTACCGCTACAGATAACTGCGATGCAAGCCCAACTATCACATTCTCAGATGTCGTTGCAGGATCAATGCCTTGTAATGGCAATATTCAACGCACTTGGAAGGCTGAGGACGATTGTGGTAATAGCTCAACTTGTGTTCAGAATATAACGGTCATAGACAATGTACCGCCCACGATAAGTTGCCCAGCAAATGTGTCGGTCACTGCCTCCAATCCAGATACTTGCACTGTACAGGTAAATAGCCTTCAATTGCTTTCTGCAACCGACAATTGTTCTACGCCACAAATACTTTATCAAGTAACAGGTGCAACAACGGCGGCTGGACAAAACAATGCAAGTGGTCTTGTTTTCAATGTAGGGGTATCAACGGTCACTTATACAGTCAGCGACAACTGTGGCATCACCTCAACTTGTTCTTTCAATGTTACTGTCTCTTGTGATGCAGATTGCCCTGGTAATGTCATCCAGAACTCAGATTTCATTACAGGTGCAGTCGCTGGCCCCATGCCTTCGACAGGTGCACTGGCCAATTGGCAAGTTGGCTATGGCACTCCTGTGGTTGTCACAGATTTTGGCTGCGGCGACCCGGTTTATGTACAGCTTGAAGGAAATAAGACCAACGGTACTGCAATTGTCCAACAGTTGACACCCAACCCAATACAAAAGGGCAAAGTGTATGAGTTGAGCGTATGTGTGCGGGTTAGTAGTGCAAGCCAGGTTCCATACGTGAAGTTACGCGGAACGGCTTTTAATAATTCGCTCCCGACAACTGGTGCGCATCCTCTGCCAAATGCCGACATTGCCACCATGGGCATAAGTGGAAGGATTCCGGTTTGCGACGACTGGACCCAATTTGTTTTCCACAGATGGCGGGCACCCAAAAATTATAACAATATTGCTATCAGTGTTGAAAACAGCGAACCGATTGCCTCAGGATTGATGTCCATCGGCGACATAGACAATATTTGTTTTGCAGAAGTCAACGATTCAATTCCATGTTACTTGGCCGAATTGGATGCACAGGGAAATATCATTCCTCCTTTTGGTCAGATAGATACCGATTGCCCGATTTTGGATGACGATGTTGATTATTTCAATGGCTATGTCAATGATATTTATGCTTATTGCGACCCAGCACCAAATGGCGTTGACACTTGGTATGAGACCTGTCCAGACTCCTGCGAATCCATTGGCGGTGAGCTACCAGAAGAACTTGTCAACTTTATCCAAAATGACTCCATCAATCAGTATATGATGGATACAATGG
>CAYTZS010000061.1:11617-25232 GCA_964442355.1 uncultured Saprospiraceae bacterium
GGGGGTGAATGATTCAACGCTGATGTCTGAAATGGGCCTCTTTCTTGACTCACTGGAGTTGGCCTATTCAAATGCCAACATGATAGACAGTCTCACGTCCTTAGGGGCATTTGCTTTTGAATGCCGCAAATTACCACCACAGGGCCCGCCACCAAACGATCCAAATAGCCCTTTTAATGGGATGGATATTGTGTTTGTGCATGGGTTAAGGACAACCCCTCTGTTGGACAAATTTAATGGTATTCCAGGTGCCTTAACCAAATGGCCTTGGGATAGAAACGAGTTTTATGATAATCCGAATGCGTATTGGAAAGAAGGTGCCTATAGATATTGGAACCCACATACTACCCAATATCTAAAAACCCAAGTCGACCCCAATAACTTCAACAATGTTATACGAACTGGCAACTATTCAAATAGGTATATAGTGGTTTCACATGCTGCCACACAAAGTTTTTTCTTTGGGGCGCATGCTGTCATGGAACAAATTGGCAGAGCTATGACAAAAGGTGATGGTGTGATTAATTGCAAACAAGGTGAGACAAGACCTAAGGATACATTTGGGCACAATGGGTTCATTATCATTTCTCATTCTGATGGAGCGCCACTGACAGATATTGCATTAACTGCAAGTAATTATACACAATACCCACCACTTAACTTCTTGTTGGGCGATGTTAGCTTCATAGCCGAGCGTTGCAGGCTACACGTAGCATTACAAGGTGCTTTTGGAGGAAGCAATTATGCGACACTTGCATTGATGGCTGCCGCTGGAAATTCAGTCGTTCAGCCAATTGTTAAACCATTTATTGACCTGCCGTCCACAAACTCGCTGTTTACTTCTGAATTATTAGACATGGCCATCACAAAAAAATTATGGAAACCATTCATGGACAACGTACCTGTCTGTGTATTGACTTTAGCTGGTGGGCATCCTACTGATTTCGGGACGGATGATGGCAGTAAAAAAATTCCAAGTTTATTGGCAAAGCATATAGTTCATCATGGGTTTGATGACGGTGTACTTTCCATTGAGAGTCAGTCTGCCAATCCAGATTCCAGGTCGGACTACCCTAATCGTTACTTCCCGAAGCCAGGTATTGCAACCATTGCCGCATTGGCTGCAGCAGCTAGCACTGGGAACCCTAATAACTTACAATATGCAGCGTTGCTCAATGAAAGAATATATGACATGTGCATCCATAAAGATAGGGCAATTAGGTATTATTTGGACCAAAAGCTCGACATTTTTGTAGCTGATAAACTATTAAGTCAGCCTTTACCTTTTGGACTAAACCTTCCTAGCGCTCTTTCATCGTACACAAATGTGGCCAAATATATGTTTGCTTCTTCAGGTAGCATTCCATGGCTATCTCCAAGTGGAATGGTTCAACCAGTCCTAATTCCAAGGTTTCCTTCTTCTCCTGCATATGATGCACTAAAAAGGTACAACAATCATTATTCTTTCCTACAAAGCAGTGCTGACCATTACTCAGGATCCAGTGGGTCGTACCCAAATTATCCTGACTATGAAAAAACATACGAGACAGTTGCCGCAAACTTTGAAGAATCTAGGGTAATAACCTCCGATGATGTCTATAATACCTGTGGAGTTAGTTCGAACATGAGAAACCTACAGATAGAAAAAATCTGCGGGAAATCAAAAACTTTCCGAATAAAGCCCTTTAAAAAGACATTTACTTTTTGGATTTGGAAGCGCAAGTACCATCTTCTTGACAAATATGACCAGAAAAACCAACTGGACTACCTCTACGAGAACTTGCTAAAGTAAATAAAATAATTCCAAAATCTAAAATGTCAATCATGAAAACTTCAATCAGTTTTTCAGATAAGATAGGGTTGCCGAAGAAGCTGCTTTTGCAAATCCTACTTTTAGGAGTGATTTGTAGCATCCAGTTCAGTCCCATTTTCGCACAGCCAATACCAAATTGCTCAGGGTTAATGGACAATTATGTTTGCACAGAGGAACCAGTGTCGCCAGACCCTGCATTGGCAAATATGCTATTTGGGCAAAATGCTGGAAATCCTTGCTTCGGGCAGCTTGAATTCGATAATTTCCCGGGGCAGACGAAATGCGATGGCACTGATATTCCAGCAAATGCCTTATTCATTCATCAACTCACCTTCCCCGTTTCTGGTAACGTAACCTCTGCCATTTTCCAGTTTCGAGCCAAAGCAGCACCTGCATCTCCACCGGGAGCAGGCCAATCCAGTACGGATTTCATCGCTTTTTTTGAAGGTGCGACATACATCACAGGAGCAAACCTAATCCAATTGCCCGAAGCCGGAGGAACATGGAACCCAAGCCAAGATGCTAATTTTACACTTAATCTCGGAAACCTACCTACTGTTTTTCCCATTAATAATATTCTTCAATACTTGAATGATGGCGACCTTGATATTGTGATTGGTAATGAAACGGGAGTGGATTGGATGTGCATAAATCCTTCCACGGCGTCCTTGTGTTGTACGGATTCCTTGCTGTTTCTTCAAAAAGTGGCCCAAGGCTTCACCATCGTCACTGATTCTGCCCTGTGCAAAGCCACCGTGACGGCACCTCAGTTTGACTCGTGCCATTGGTTCAGCACGCCACCACACCTACAAGGGGATAATGTGCCTCAAATCATCACGGCTACTGACGGGATGTGGATGTTCAATTTTACCCAAAGCGGGACTTACACAATTTGTGTAAATGTCTATGAACAGAACGGAGACAACGTGTGTTGGCAAAAGGAAATGTGTACAACATTTAACCTTGCTTGTGCCCCACCCCCGATTTCGACCAGATACGAAGTCGCAGACAAACGCTGCAAATACACGCTCATACCACCAAAGGCGCGTTGGTTAATATCTATGAAGTCCGTTGATTCTGGAGGAAGAGATTCAGTTTCTTCAACACTTTATCACCTTCAAACGGCAATATTGAAGCCAACCGCTTTCCCTGCGCCAAACGTTTCGTTTACCGATTCGCTCGGAAACCCAGTGCTAACCGCAGTAGGGGAGGAAATTATACTTGCTGAAAACAACTCGGTGGCGGACAAAATTCAAGCAATATCTCCAGCTCCCCCAGGATATGGATGGTATGGGCTTCAATCGAATCTGCTTACCCCTTCCGCATCTTCTGACCCTGATAGCGTGGCCTTCGATATTGCGTTCGAGTGGTCGGATTTACCAGCGGGTAGCCAAGATTCGACTGGGGCTTTTTGGATGAGCGATGACAAAGACGACCTGTATCAAGAACTAATTACCGATGCATTCACATTGCTTGACACCTCCGTATTCAGGGCTGCAACGCAATATGGAATAGAAGTCAAAGATTGTAAATATACGTCAGACCCGTGGAGTGCATCTTGGAAAGTGTACTTTAAGTGCAATGATTCAGGTGGAAGGATTTCAGCATCATCAAATCCTTATCACCTTCAAACGGCCGTGTTGAAGCCAGCCATTTTCCCTGCACCGAGCGTTACACTCACCGATTCTTTAGGAAATCTAGTAGTAACAGCAGTAGGTGAAGAAGTTATACTTGCAGTGAACACCAATGTCGCAGCCAAAATCCAAGCTATTTCTCCAGCACCTCCGGGCTATGAATGGTTTGGGCTTCAATCGAATTCGCTTACACCCTCAGAATCTCCAAACCCGGATAGTCAAGACTTCAAGATAGTTTTTGAATGGACGGGGTTACCGTTGGGTAGCCAAGATTCAACTGGGGCATTTTGGGTAAGTGATGACAAAGATGATTTGTACGATGAATTCATTTTTGATGCATACACTTTGCTGGAAGCAGCGCAATTAAGTTCCCAAAAAGAATTTGGGAAAATCAGCGCAATCCGCCTCTTCCCCAACCCCACCTCCGGCGGCCTGACGCTAGAGTTTATGGGCAAAACACCAGCGGAAGGTGAGGTGGAAATTCTCGACCTACTCGGCAGAACCTTTCACACGGAAACACTGCTTCCGGGCCAACAACAGCATCAACTTTCAATGGATGCAATGCCTGCGGGAGTATATTTCGTGAAGGTTATGGATGGAGGCGAGCCAGTATGGGTAGAGAAGGTCGTGAAACAATAAAATGACGTCCCCCTTGTCTACCATTCTATTGGCAGACAAGGGAGACATTCTTAAACAGCAATTTCAATAAAAATCTAGTGCCTGATTAATCGCCTTTTGGCCGAGCGCCTCACAAAAACCGAACAACGGGTTTATTTGGGACTGGTTGTGCTGATATTTATTGGGGTAATTTATTGCCGCATAACAGACGCTGGACCAGTTGCCTAGTTGGACGAGATTCAACTTCGGCTTTGGGGTGATAACATCTATTACCCGAACCTGAGCCTAATCTTGGTACTTGGCCTTTTTATTCTTCCGCTAGCCGCGCTGTTTCTGCTTTTCGCCTGGCTTTTAGGTGGCGTAGCGAGGTGGTGAATCAGATGGAGTCAGAACGCAATGATTGAGACATATTTGATTAAATATCTAAACCCAACTTGGGGCGCGCTGCCGCCTCTCCTGAGTACTTTCAATTAAATCAAGATTTTATGCAGAAGATTACGTTGTTTGCTATCTGCTTTTGTTCAACATGTTGTTTGTTGGCGCAGCGCACCCCCGACGACTTGGTCGCAGTGTTCTTCGATGCGTACAAAAAGGACAAAAGCAAGGCTGTTAAAGACCTCTACGATACCAGTCCGTGGATGTCAAGGGCCACTGATGCCATTACTAATTTGGTGGGTGAGGTGGAGAAGCTGACGCCCGACTACGTGGGTGAATTTTATGGTTACTCCTGATTTGAAAAAAACAGCCCGCCGATTGTTTCGTGCTGCAATCTTACCTGCTGAGGTACGACCGCCAACTCATCCGGTTCACTTTTCAGTTTTACAAACCGGATAAAGAATGGATGCTCTACTCCCTGTCATTCGATGTAACCCTCGATGATGAGGTGGAAGAAGCAGCGAAGATGTTTTACTTGCCACTTGATAGGTAGTGAAGTCGCCTAACACTTCATAACCCCGGCCTCCGCAATCAATACTTGGGCTTTTTTGATTATCAAACTACATCATCCATTCAGCTAATAAATAGCCGCAAGCTTTCAAATCCCTTCAACTTTCGATTGATACCCAACTATTCTGACTTGGCGCTATTAAAGTTAGCGCTTCAAGCAGGGTGTGAGCACCTACCTCGAACTCCGGGAGGCACAAAAAAGCCTCGAAGACGCCCACGACCGCCTCATCGCTGCCCGCTACAATGCTAAGGTGGCGGAAACGGAGGTGCTGCGCTTGAAGGGGGATTTGGTGCGGTAGCATTTTTTTTAAATTATTTTTGTACTTTGTAGAAATTGCTTTGTAGATTGCCTGCCAATCTCAAATTACACATCATTTTATTCCGCCCCATTGAAGATTGATACCCCAAGCCCAATTTGCTACATTTTTTCGTGTGCTTCAATCCAACACCTAATTCTTGCCCAAACAATTTGACAAAACTACCCGCTGTAGGTAAGTTGATGGTTGTTGTTCCTACAGTTTTGAGTTCCTGCAATTGAGTTCGCTGACTATATTTTCCTGTTAATCAAATTTGACCAACCAATGAGGAACAAAGCACAGACCCACCGCATCTTCCAGCGCAATGCCGCTAACGACAATCTTGAATCTTGGCAAAAAAGCAGCACGATTCACCCATCGCACTGGACACGCAGCAGCATCTGCAAGCTGAGCCAACTGCTATTTTTCTCCATCATTTTTGCCAGCCAAATCTTCGCCCAGGAATTCCAACGAGCGTACGGCACGGCGCTCGACAACTCCTTCACAAAAGTGGTGCAGGACGCCGCTGGCAATTTCTATGTGCTGGGCCAAGACGAGGCCGTCAATGGTGCCCTGCAGCGGGCCACCGTCACTCGCCTCGACGCCAATGGCCTGCACCAGTGGACGCTCAGCTTAAACTTTGCCTCACTTTGGCACGACGCCGTGCTGACGCCTTCCGGCGAACTGATGCTGGTAGGCCAAACCCTGCCCAGCGACCCCACCGCCAAGGGCATCATGGCTCGGGTGACCAGCGCTGGCTCGTTCGCAAGGCTGCGCACCTACGACGAGCAGGGCCGTGATATTTTCACCCGGATTGTGAGGCAAACCGGCACTTTCCCCTACTACGTCATTGGGGCACAGTTCGAGCCGGGCGGTACCCCTACCACCGAGGACGTGGTGCTATTCAACCTCGACCAAGACCTCAACATCAATTGGAAGAAAAAGTACTTTATCGCAGGCGACGACGAGTTCTTCAGGGACTTCGAGTCACTGAATTCCAGTGAATTGCTGATGGCAGGCAACATGGCAAACGGTGTCATCTTCAAGACCGACAACAATGGCAACATGCTGGGGGGAGTACAGATTCCTGACCGATTCTACCGTGACGTGGCTAAGGAACTTTTTGGAGGGTTCTATGCCGCAGCCACCAATTTTTCCAACAGCGAGGCTTATGTTCAAAAATTTGATGCCACAATGCTGCTCCAATGGGAGGCAAAGATTCAAGGGCTCTCCACCATCAGTCAGGTTTGGGAAGGCCTACCAGGCTCCGGCGAGGTTTATGCCACGGGGGCTGGCGTCTTCGGTGGGCAGCAACGCACGGTGGTGGTCAAACTTCTCGACATTGGGAGCGGGCCCTCTGTTGTTTGGGTGAAATATTTGCACACTGGAACCGGCTTCATCGGCGGTACTTCCTGGTTTTTGCCTTCGGTACAAATTGCGTTCACGGATGCAAGGACGATACCGAGCGGGTTTGGGCAAAGTTGCGCCTTCATCTCCGTCAGCGATACCGAAATGGAAACTTGCGAGGTGACGACGACAACGACCGACCTGCTCTTCACCGATCCTATTCCTGAATCTCCCCTGCTGTTTTTCCCAGAAATGCAGCCCCCAACCAACGGGGTAAACAGCACCGAGGCTTCGGCACTCAATTGGCAACAACAGGAAGTGTGCAGCAATGCTCCCTGCGAAGTATCCCTCACGCTCACGGCACTCAACAATTGCGGGCTCGTGCAAGTCTGCGCAAATGCTACTGGTCCCGGCCCATTCACCTACCAGTGGTGCGACGGCCAAACCTCGCAGTGCGTCACCACCCAGTTGCCATGCGGAACGCACGATTTTTGCGTAACAGTATTTTGCAGCGATGGCACAAGCAGCACGGCAACGCTGACGCACGTCGTTTCGGACATCGTACCGCCAGTGGCGCTCTGCGCTGGCGTTGGCGTGGACTTGGACGCCAACTGCTCGGCAACCATCACCCCAGCACTGATTGACGGTGGTTCCTCGGACAACTGCCTCATCCAATCTATGAGCGTCAGCCCAAGTGTGGTGACAGGCTGTGGGCTTCACCCCGTCACGCTCACGGTGACGGACTGGTGCGGCAACACCAGCACTTGCCAAACATCGGTGCAGACCATCGAAGTTACGCTACCCGTCATCATGTGCCCGCCTTCGGCAACGAAGGCCTGCAACACGAACACTGGCCCTGCTTTTTGTGGAACGGCAACTGCCACGGACAACTGTGACGCAAACCCCACCATCAGTTTTTCTGATGTGACATCCGGCATCTTACCCTGCGATGGCACTATCCAACGTACGTGGAAGGCTGAGGATGATTGCGGGAATGTTTCGACCTGTGTCCAAAACATCACGGTGATTGACAACGTGCCCCCCACATTGACCAACTGCCCCCAAAACGTAACCGTAACGGGTTCGTTCAACGCAGTGGGGCTTTGCGTAGCAGACGTTCAGGTGGCCAGCCCGACGGCAACGGACAATTGCGACCAGAATGTGACGCTGGTAAACAGTTTCAACAATACTAGCAATGCCAGCGGCACCTACCCACAGGGAACCACCACAGTGACGTGGACTGCCACGGATGACTGTGGGAGGACGGCCACTTGCGTGCATACGGTGACAGTGGAGTGCGAAGACCCATTCGACTTCCCTGGCCTGCACTGTGGCCAAGCTGTGGTCACCTGTTTTTCCGGGTTCAATTCACCCACCAGTTTCTGGTCGGGGGTGAATCAGAACGCCCCGGTCGTAGCACTCGTGGATATACGCGATCACAGCACCGGCACCCCTGGCACTTGGTGGCAGCAACCCAGCGCCACCGAATACAGCCACCCAACTTGGACACCCCAAAATCTTGGGCAAGTATTCGGTATAGCCATTGACCAAAACGATGATATTTTCGTGGCGGCTTCGTCCATTTACACCTGCAACACCACTACACCAATCACCTACAACCCTTTCACAGCTGCGGGTCCGGGCGCCATCTACCGGATTGACGGCACCACCGGGTTGACCAGCAACATCATCTCGACTGGTCCATTCAGTTCTGGCGGCACGACCATCCCGAACAACGGCTCTGCACTTGGCGACATCGGGTACGACGCCCTCAACGACCAGTTTTTTGTAACCAACCACGCAGATGGCATGATTTACCGCGTCAAAGGTGGCCAGGTGCTGAGCCGCTTCGACCCCTTCGGCTCGGCGAACTTGCCCGCCTCTGGACAAGGGAGTGACCCCAGCTTCGTGGAGCTTGCAGAACGCACTTGGGGCGTGGCCTACTTCAACAACCGGGTGTACTTCGGCACTTGGAAAGAAGACACTGGCAGGCCAAACGGCGCAGCAGCCAACGAAATCTGGAGCATTGGGCTAACGGGGGCCGGTGAGTTCGCTGCGACCAACCTTGGTGGTGGCAACTTTGAAAATGGAGAGGTCATGGAGATTTCCATACCTGTTTTGCCGGGCGGCAATTATTCGAATCCCGTTTCCGACATTGCTTTTTCGAAGACCGGAAAAATGTTGCTTGCGGAACGCACCATGGCCACAGACTGTGGGGGCGCTTTTTCAACAAACTGGTTTGGTTACGCACACAATTCTCGTCAAATTGAATACGAATTCAATGCAGGGCTTGGCCAGTGGGTACTGACGCCGGGGCATATCCCGTCCATTTCTACTTCAAATACCAACCTAAAATTCAGGATAGGAAACAACGGCGGCGGCTCCAACAGCGCTGGCGGTTGCGATTACGGCTACGACAGTTTCGACCCCGCTGTGGTCGCCCAGCCCGATTGCGACCGATTCAGTTGGTGTACGGGCGACAACCTGTACCCTGGTGGCCCACCCCCGCCACTGGCTTGCCCTTCTACCGTTACAGTCACTTGGTTGTACGGGCTGCAAGGCACACCCTCAACGGGCGGTGCCAACATAAACAGCCTGTTGATTGACCTCGACAACAACGTTTGCTCGCATGACAAAATCCTGCTCGGCGACGTGGAAATCCTCAAGTGCGGCTGCATAAACACCGACCCGGACTTCCCCTGCGACTCGCTTTGGGTCACAAAGGACTCCATTTCCTTCCAGCCCGGCGAGCTGGGCGACACCTGCTGCTGGGACATTGATTTCCATGTAAACGCAGGGCCAGTGGCCTACTTGGAGGTTGAATCCATCACCCCTGGCGTCACGTTCAACAACACCGCCCTGAGTAGCAACTTTCAATGGGGTGGCACTCCGACAGGGACGCTGCTGCCAATCGTGTCCTCCACGCCGGGGCACGGAATGCCTCAAGGCAACTACAACTCGGCGCTAACTTTCTGCCTCGGCAATATTTTGACGCCAGCGCAGGACACACAGTGCGTAGTTTTCAGATGGTACGTTTTCGGGCCGACGGACGTGCCCTACCTCGCCTGTACCGACACTTGCTATTTCTTCTGCCCACCTCCGATTTTTGGAGACACCTGTTTGGCCATCAAGAACGACTCGGTGGCCTGCAACCCCGACAATCCGCTTGAATACTGCTACTTCTTTTCGGCACAAAACCTCGCCAATTTCAATGCGAGCCAAGTGGTGCTGAGCAACCCGACGACGGGCTTCAGCTTCAAGCCCTGTCCGCCGCCGAACATTCCGTTCACCAGCACGACAATTGCATTGCCGAACCCGGCGCTGAACCCCGGCGTGGCACCTGATTCTTGTTTTCCGCAAATGTGCGTCAAGATTGTTGCGACGACGCCCATCATCTCACCCACCCAATTCTGCTTTGAGGCTGGCCTGTCGAGCAACGACTCGTGCTGCCATTCCGCCGTCGAGCATTGCATCACGCTGGAGCCCTGCTGCGACCCCTGCGAGGACCGTGCCGTCGTGGTTCACACCGTACCCCCCGTGGACAGTTGCTGCCACTCGCTCGACATCACGAACGACTGCAAGCTTCAGTTTTTCACGAAGCTGGAATTGGAGCTGTTGACACCGGGCGTAATTTTCGGCTCCCATTACACAGGTGGCCCTAGTCCTAGCGACTGGACCAACCCCATTTCCACCAACAACCTCATCCAGTGGCAACACATCAGCGGCTTTGTGCCGAACGGCACGACTGCTGGCCTCATCAATTTCTGCCTCGACGAAATTGACATGCCAAGTGAAGTGCCGCAAATAGTCGTGTTGAATTGGATTACAACGAATGCAGCAGGTGAGGACAGCGTGGCATGCTCGGATACCCTGATTTTTGACTGTCCACCTGTTTTGGACAACAAATGCGTCGAAGTTTTGGAACAAAGCATCGAGTGCGTGGAAGATGCGAACGGCAACGTGTACTACCAGTTGACGATGACCATCCAGAACGTCTCGACGCCACCACACACGGCCAATGAGCTGATTTTTACGCAGTTGAGCGGCCCGCCCGTGACTTTGTTCCCAAATCCAGTGCTGTTTGCCCCGCTGCCCCCGAATGGCATAGTGACCATCACGACCTTCATTTTTGGTTCGGGGTTGAATGTTGGCGACAAGCTGACCTTCGAGGTACGGCTGCACGATTCGTTCAGCGGCGACAACTGGTGCTGCTTCGAAGGAGACTCAGTCTGCGTGTTCATCCCGCCCTGCGGCCCACAGTGCTTCTGCGCCCCCTCCGACCTCGTGATTACGCAGGGCAGCGTCAGCCAAACACTGTTCTGCACACAGGGCGCACCCACCCCCGTGCTGCCTTGCCCTCCGGACGACGTGACGATTTCGGGGTTCTTCGGCTGCACGTCGAACCCACCGCCCTGCCCGTCCACTGCCGTCAATTGGACGCTGACCGGGCCGCTGGGGTTCATCGCAAGTGGTGCGACAACCGGCAACAACATCTCGCTGACCTTCCCTCAGTCGCAGGTTTCGGCCAACGGCAGCTACTTCCTCACACTCTCGACACTATGCCCAGGTGCTGTGGACTCGTGCATCTGTACGGTACGTTGGATTCGGGAATGTCCAACCGACACTTGCTGCACCAACTTCGACGAATTCTGCGCACTTGTAGCACAAGGGTTCACCGTCGTTGCCGATCCAGCCCTGTGCAAAGTGACGGTCACTGCCCCGCAGTTCGACACCTGCCACTGGTTTTCGACGCCGCCATTCATCCCCGGCACAAACGTCATCCAAGTCATCACTGACCCCGACGGGATGTGGATGTTCAACTTCAACCAAGGTGGTACTTACCAGATTTGTGTCAATGTTTTTGAACAAACAGGGGATAGCATCTGCTGGCAAAAGGAGATGTGTACAACGTTTGACTTGGATTGCGGCGGCGGTGGGTGCGAGTGTGGCCATTTTGCCGACATGAACTGGCGACCAACGCAAGGTGCGCCGAACCAAGCCATCACCTGTGGACAGGAACTGACGCTTGGTTGTTTGCCACCGGGGTACAATGTCCAATTTGGCGGCAATTTCAGTTGCGTTGGCAATTGCCCACCATCGGTTGTAAACTGGGTACTGCGTGAAAAAATCAGTCAGAACACCGTTGCCAGCGGCACGACCAATGGCCCTGGGTTCCAAATCTCGGTGCCCGGCAACAGCTTCGTTTTCCCGACGGTCTATGAGTTGGTGTTCACCGGCATTTGCAACGGGATGGTGTGCGAGGAGTGCATTTTCACGATTGTGACAACGGAATGCCCGTGCCATTGCGGTGCTTTTGACAAAATGTTCATGCGATCTGCGCAAGGTGCACCAAGCATCGCTATGCATTGCGGTGAAGCTCCCGTGCAGGTGAACTGCCCGCCACCGGGCCAGAGCCTGTCGTTCACGGGCCTGTTCCAGTGCGATGGGCCAGACTGCTTGGCAACGGCGGCAATGGACTGGAAGTTGATACGCCTGCCCAACACCACGGTGGCCACTGGCAGCACGACCTCAAATCCTTTCTTTGGCATCAACATCCTGCCCAACTGGTACGCCACGCCGGGCACTTACGAGCTGCAACTCAGCGGATACTGTGGTTTGGATACTTGCACCTGCGATGTTCAATTCACTGTGGACTGCCCGAACCCATGCCCCTGCACATCAGCTGACATCCAAGCGTTGCAAGCTGCCGTGAACCAAGGTTTTTCCGTCGTGAAATATCCGACTTCCTGCAAGGCATGTTTCGCCCCGGTTGCACTGAGTGACTGCGAGGAGGTAGTGTGGCACTTGAACACAGCCAACGGGCCAGTGATTGGCAACAGCGTCGGAAACAACAGCATTTGCCACACCTTCCCCGGTGCAGGCACCTACACGGTCGTGATGGTGGTAACACGAAAGAAGCCAGATGGCAGCACCTGCGAGGTGTTCGTCAAGTCGAGAACAGTGACCATCACCTGCCTGGTGCTTGCGGAATGCACAGACTCCGACTTCCCCAACTCCACTTTTGCCGAAGGTGCCATTGGGGGCGGGATGCTGTCGGGTGGGGCATCGGCTGGGTGGACGGCGGTGTCGGGTGAACCGGTCATCATCGAGGGGATGCTCGGCAGCTTAGATGCTTGGACGGTGCTCGTGTCCGGTAATTTTGACACATCGGCGGTGGTTGGAACCATTGATTCCGCCTGTGTCGAAAAATCCTTGGTGACGCTGACGATGCGGGCGAAGCCGATTGGCCCCACGGGGCAGTTCAGGAGCATGGCTTGCGATAAGAGCGGATGGACCGCAAATGTTCCAGCATCTGGTCGATATGCATTCGTGCCTTTGTCAGTATTCGATTCATCGGAATGGGTAGAGGTTGAAATATCAATGGATATCAGTGGGGTTCCAGGCCTTACACCTTGCAATTTGATGGAAAACGGGATTTGGATTCAACCCAAACTGACCGTCACCAACGCCATCGGCAACAACCAAGGCGGCGAGGAGACCTACTCCTACCTCCAGTTGGACAACGTGTGCATTAACGGGATGCCGCTGACGGCGGTCAGGAACCCAACGGGGGGGCAATCCATCCGCCTCTTCCCCAACCCCACCTCCGGTGGCCTCACGCTGGAGTTCGCTGGCGAAGTGCCGAGTGCGGGCGCAGTCCAAATCCTCGACCTGTACGGTAGGGTGATGCACACGGAAAGGCTCTTGCCTAGCCAGCAGTCGCACCAGCTCTCCATCTCATCACTGACAGCGGGCATGTATTTCGTGCGGGTGACGGAGGGTGGCAACCCTGTTTGGACGCAACGAGTTGTGAAGCAATAGTGCTTAAATCTTTAAAAAAGTAAGCCCGTGAGCGCTAGCTGCGCCACGGGCTTTTTTTCACCAACTAAATGACTTTAAGTAGGTCATTGAAATTAGTTTAGATTTAGAATTAGATGCAACCAATTGAAATTCAAGCAGTT
>CAYTZS010000062.1:0-7011 GCA_964442355.1 uncultured Saprospiraceae bacterium
AACCGTGCCGCTGGGCATTATCTTCTTCGCAAATTCGACCTGGAGCTTCGTCAGGTCTTCAATGGCCGAGGTAGTCTGCTTCACCGCCCGTTTTTCAAACCAATTGCCCAGCAAAACAAGGGTGATGATGGTGGCGCTTGTTTCAAAGAAATACAAGTTGGGGTCGTTTTTCAGCAGCCCGATGGTGCTGTAAACAAAAGCCGCCGTGGAGCCGATGAAGATGAGGATGTCCATGTGTGTGGAGCGGTTGCGGAGCGCACCCAAGCTGGTTTTTCCGAAGTGCAAAAAACCGACGATGTAAACGGGAAGTGCCAAGGCGAACTGCGCCCAACCGTTTTCCAAGAAACGGATGCCCGCCATCATGAGCAAGTGCGAACCGAGCAGCGGCAGGGTGAAAACGGCGCAAAAAATGAGCTTGCGTTGGAGCGTCCAAAAGGGCGTTTTGTCATCTTGCACCACGTGGTAGCCGAGCTTGTTGATGCCCTCCACCACAAGTTCGAGCGGCACTTCGTCCACCGGCTGCTCGAAAACGACCTCGCCACTGGAGAAGTTGACGTTGACTTGCTGCAAGCCCTTTCGCTCCAAGTACTTGGTGATATTGGATGCGCACGAGGCGCAATCCATGCCTTCGACTTTGAGTTGTATCATGGTTTGGTGATTGGTGATTAGTGACTAGTGATTGGGGCGTCAAGTCACCAATCACTATTTGCCCCATTTCCGCAACTGACTCACCACCGCCGCAAAATCCTTCGGCAAATCAGCCTGAATGGTCATCAGCTCGCCCGTAGTTGGGTGGTTGAAAACGAGCTTGCCAGCATGCAGCGTCGTGCGGGACATGATGGGCAATTCCTCCTCCTGTTCCTTGCTCAGTTTAAACTTTCGCAGCTTTATTTTGGAAAGATAGAATGCCTTCTGGCGACCATAAAGCGCATCCACAGCAAGCGGGAAGCCAATGGAATGCAGGTGAACCCGGATTTGGTGCGTCCGCCCCGTTTCAATGCTGCACTCGATGAAAGTGAAGTTCTTGAAAGTCTCTGTGACTTTGTAATTGGTTTTGGAGGGTTTGCCTCCTTGCACCACGGCCATTTTCTCAGGGTGCGTCGGGTGCGGGCCGAGGGGCTTGTCAATGGTGCCTTCTGCCTGATGCATCACACCTTCCACGAGGGCGAAGTAAATTTTCTCCACTGTCCGGTCCATGAACTGCTTGGACATTTCCTTGTGTGCCTCCTCCGTTTTGGTGAAAAGCAGGATGCCGCTCGTCTCCCGGTCGAGGCGGTGGACAGTGAAAATCTTTCCGAACTGCTCGCCCAACATGTTGTACAAATTAGGCTTGTCCGCAGAAAAGCGGTCGGGGATGGTAAGCAAACCAGCAGGCTTGTTCACGATGACGAGGTCGTCGTCTTCAAATACTATTTCGATTTGTTGTTTCATTTTTCTTGATACCTAGATGTCAGATGCTTGCCAACCGAAGGCACTGACTGCCCACTGCTAACTGTCGAACTGCTAACTCAAACTTACCCCCACCGATAAGTTTCCAACTCAAACCCCGCCAAATCCAGTACCCTGTCCACCACCGTAGCTGCCAGGGTTTCCAAATCCTGTGCGCCGCCATAAAAAGACGGGATGGCCGGGCAGATGATGCCACCCGCCTCTGTCACCGTTGTCATGTTGCGAAGGTGGATGAGGCTGAACGGCGTTTCTCTTGGCACCAAAATCAGTCGGCGGCGCTCCTTAAGCACCACGTCGGCGGCACGGGTCAGCAGGTCGTCGGAGATGCCAGCAGCGATGCGGCCCAGCGTCCCCATCGAGCAGGGGCAGACGACCATTGTGTCGTACTTGGCCGAACCGGATGCGAACGGGGCTGCGAAGTTATCCTTTTCGTAAAAATCGAATGGATAATCGGCGTAGCTGTTGTTGCCAAGCTCCAATTGCCAGTTGAGTTTTGCGTTTTTGCTCATCACCACCCCCACTGCGGCCCACTGCGATTTGATTTGCATCAAACGGTCAAACAGCACTTTGGCGTAAATGCTGCCGCTCGAACCTGCCACCGCTACAACGATTTTACGCATGAATTTTTGTTTAAAGTTAAAGATTGTTTAAACCAAATGGGTGAAAAGGGGTGTTTTGGTGAAATTGGTACTTTCGTTGCACGTTAGCTGCCGTTCGTCGTGGCGAATCGCCAACGCCGACCATTTCACCTTGAAACATTAAATTATCATCAATGAAAAAAGTTTTGTTCATCGCCGTAGCCATCGCCACTGTAGGCTTGGTTTACGCATTTACCCCAAAATCTGAGGCCGTTGCTACCCAAAAGGCTGACGCAGGCGAAATCGCTTGGATGACTTGGGACGAGGCCATCAAGGCCAACGAAAAAGCTCCCAAGAAAATCTTCATTGACTTCTACACCGACTGGTGCGGCTGGTGCAAGAAAATGGACAAGTCCACCTTCGTGGACCCAGGTGTGGTTGACTACGTCAATAAAAACTTCTACGCTGTTAAATTCAATGCCGAGCAAAAAGAGGACATCGTTTTCAACGGCACTACATTTTCATGGACGGCTGGCGGCCGGAATGGCTTCCACAAACTGGCTTACGAACTACTCGATGGCCGTCTCGGCTACCCAAGCTTTGTTTACCTGACCCCAACTTACGAGCGCATCCTCATCTCTCCGGGCTACAAAGACGCCCCGATGCTCCAGAAAGAATTGAAGTTCGTCTCAGAGGAACACTACACGAAGACTAGCTGGGACCAGTTCAGGAATAGCAATTGATTGTGTTTTTGTGTTTGGGTATTTTTGTGCTCGCTCGGTGTCCAGTTTGTACATAAATACCCAAACACACAAGCACAACCTCAAATAATCTCCTCAAACTCCTGCACCACCTTTGGCAAAAACCTGCCCAGCGCCTCATTTTTCGTTTGGTGCAGCTTCGCAAATTGCTCCATCACTTCGGTAATGAACTGCTCGTCCACCAGCTTTTGCATGGATTCGAAGTCGCTCAACTCGTTGCTTTCCCGGAATTTAAATGTCTGCTCGTAAAGCCCCGTCTCAAATTTGACGGAGAGCTTATTGTCCATCTTGAAAACCGTGATTTTCATGGAAGGATGCGGTATGTCGCCGATGATTCTCATGTTGAGATTTAGGAGGTTTAGGAGGTTTAGGAGGTTTAGTTTAGACCGTATCCTAAACCTCTTAAATCCATCAAACCCCTGTTTGAATGTTTTTCGTCAATGCTCGGTAAATCTCCTGCAATGCGGGTTGACCTTCCAGTAGGTGCAAATGTCGCTGAATGGTCGCCTCGTCGTGTCGGATGGCTGGGCCAGTCTGCATGGCAGCAGGCGAGCCGTCTTCTAGTTTACCGACGGTTTCTCGAATCAGGGGCAGCACCATTTCAAAGGGGAGGTTGCCATCTTTCAAGATTTTATCACCGATGGCGAAAAGGTGGTTGGTAAAATTGTTGACAAACACGGCAGCCAAGTGGAGTGTAGCCCTTTTTTCATCGTTGATGTGGTAAACATGTTCGCTGAGTTGCTTGCCAAGGTGCTTCAGCAGCCTCAAATCTTCGGGCTGTCGGGCATCCACGCAGATGGGGATTTGCTGAAAATTGGGTTGCCGAATTTTGGAAAATGTCTGCAAAGGATAAAATACACCCACCTGCTCCAAACTCGGTGCTGCTTCTGCAAAAACTTGCATGGGCGTTGCGCCAGAGGTGTGAACAATCAAATTATCAGCAAGCCCAATTTTTGCCAAACGATCAGCTACCTCGCCAATGGCATCGTCATGCACAGCGATAATATAAAGGTCGGCCTGGGTAGTGATTTCATCCAAATCGTTGGTCACATAAACTGACGCTAGTTGCTCACCCAACCGCTTGGCCTTCGGCAAATCGCGACTAAAAACCTGCTCTACTTCATGCCCTACCTCCACCAGCTTTCTGCCGAGGTGTGTTGCTACATTGCCAGCACCGATGAGTACGATTTTCATGAAGCTATCAGTTTCAAGCAGTCAACGACTGCTCGCTTGGAGCTGCGGGTTTGCCATCTGACGGACTGCCATATTTTTCTTTGTATCGCCTGAACATGGCCACTGCCAAGCCTGCCATCATCAAGGTGGAGCCGAGCCAAAACAGGTTGATGCCTGGGAAAACGATGGACTCCAACACGATGTAGTCCGTACGGAAAGACTTCTGGGCAATCTCAACAGGCACAGGTTTGTTGTTGCTGGCACCTTCGGCTATCTGCACCTCGAAAGTTTCCGAAGTTGGGTCAATTTTGGTCAAGTAAAAATGAAGACCCATTGAGGGAATCTCGCCTTTTTCAGTCAAAATCTCGCCGTTTCGAATGATGAATATTGGCTCGGCAGTCAGTGATTCGCCCGTTTTGGGGTCGGTGGCCTGCATGATGGCTGCCACGGCTACATCATCCGCTTGCTTGTTTATTTTTGGCTCCTTGTTCACGCCAACGAAGGTAATTTCCTTGCCGTTGATGTTGATGGATTGACCTGCCTTAAACTCGAACTGCTTGAAATTCAAATCTTTATCAGCTTCGAGGAAGCGAAGCAGCGCTTGCTCTGGCAAGCGAACTTTCATGGAAAGGTCGTTGAGTTGCACTGGCAGCGAGCCCCACATTTGCCCCCGCAAATAGACCAGTGGCTCGGCATAAAAAGTAGTGTCTTTCTTTGCGAAAGCCAATTTCACGCCTACTGCAAAGTCGCCTTCCTCCGGTGTGTAGTCAGGATGAGCAGGTTTAAAGTTGACACCTGCGACCGTGACCTTTGTCTCCACTGGTACTTTTTCGCCCGACTGTGTTTCGATGGAGTCCACGATGGTCAGTGGTTGCCCCCCAATTTCAAAAGGTTTGTAAACCAATGATTTCTCAAGTTCTTCGGCTGACTTGTGGCTGGATTCGGACGGCGGCAGCATCAGGTGCGTGAAGATATCTTTGTTCAAATAGCGCTTGGTGGAAGGGTTGTATGCCTTCACCTCCGTCACTTTGTTGTCGTAAACGGCAGAAGGATAAACCTGGAACTGCTCCACGACCTTGCCAGTTACGGTGTCGATTTTTTCGTAGTTGACGGTGAATGTGCGCAGGTTTCCAGCAATTGTGTCGTTGACGTAGGTGACCTGGTAGCCGCTCATGTACATCGGCATGTCTTTGAAAAGCAGCACGTTTTTTTGGAGCATTTCGGCGTCCAATAGCCCAGCTTGCGCAACTGGATTGGTAGAGATATGCTGCTTGTTGAGGCCAGATGCAATGATGCCCGCCACCATCAACCCAAATCCGATGTGCGAAAAGGCGGAGCCCGCCTGTTTCAAATTGCCTTTTACGAAGGAGAAAATATAGTCAAAATTGGCAACGACCGTGAAAAGCCCCGTGAACATGAGGAGCCAAAACTGCCATTCGCCCATGTGAATCCAAAGACTCATAACCAAGGTAAGCGCCAATGCCGCTGCCGCTGCGATGCCCATGTGCTTGGCAAACTTGGCTTTTTGCGAAGCGAAATTGAATTCTTTGTACCGTAAAAATTGCGCAGTGCCACTCAACAGCCCCATGAACACGCCAATCCAGAGCATGTACTTGTTGTAGTGGTCAATTGGGTTGTTGATGGTGTAGCCTTTGAACTCCGGGTCAAACACCTGGACGATTTTGTTCACCACTGGGAGCGACGTGGAAGCCGTGATGATGACCGCCGAAAACAAAAGCACCAACGAACCAATGAACAACCAAAATTCTTTCGAAGGCATTGCCTCTTCTTCCTTGGGTGAGGGCATTTCCTTGTTTCGGCTGATGAACAAACCAACCGTGAGCAGTACAAATGTGCCCATCAATGCAATCAATTGCGTCTCCAAACCCATCTCGGTGAAGGAGTGTACAGAACCCTCGCCCAAAATTCCGCTGCGAGTAAGGTATGTTGAGTATAAAATCAGGATGAAAGAGCCCACATAAAAAAGCATCGTACTTTTGATGGAGTAACCCGTGCTGCGAGCAACGAGGTGTGTGTGAATGCCTGCCACCATCAGAATCCAAGGCACCAGCGAAGCATTCTCGACGGGGTCCCAAGCCCAGTAGCCACCGAAGCTCAACGCTTCGTAAGCCCATGCGCCACCCATCAAAATACCAGTACCAAGTATGGCTCCACTAAACAATGCCCAAGGCATGGCAGGTTTCATCCATGCCTTGTAGTCCCGTGTCCAGAGGCCAGCGATGGCGTATGCGAATGGCACTACCGTGGAGGCAAAGCCCAGAAACAACGTAGGTGGGTGGATGGTCATCCAATAGTTTTGGAGCAAGGGATTTAGGCCGTTGCCTTGGATGAGCTTCACGTAGTCGGCGTTGGCAAAAAGTGGGAGGTCCATCGTGTCACGCAGCAGCAGCAAGGGGTTGCTGCCCATCTTGATTTCATCGGTGAATTGGATACCAAGAATCATGGTGAAGATGAATACCTGTGTCAACGAAAGCACTGACAATACGGGTGCTTCCCAGTTTTTTGCCTTGAATAACAGCACAACGCCCAGTACCACATGCCAGAACATCCAAAGCAGGAAGCTACCCTCCTGCCCTTCCCAAAACGCCGAGAAGATGTATTGGAATGGCAGGTCTTCGCTCACGTGCTGCCAAACGTACTGGTACTCAAAACGGTGGTTGATCATCGCTGCCAAGATGGTGCCGATGATGACAAACACGCTAAGGCCATGCAACAGAAAACCATAGCGACCGATTTTTCGCCAACCTTCGTATTCTGGCAGGTGACGTTTTTGGGTAGCAAAAAAATAGCCTACTGTACCCAGCAGGCTCATTACGAAACCGAAAACCAGAAAAAAATGGCCAAGCTGCTTGTAAATTAAGGCTTCACCTACGTATTTGAGTTCTTCCATGTTAGAGGTTTAGATGGCTATGGTATTTTGGGAAGTCAGTGGTTGCAGGTAATATTCGTCGCTACTTCTCATCCGTCCAAACTCCCCAAAACCTGCCAAACTGAATCAAATGCTTTTCTGGGCTTTGATATACACTTCA
>CAYTZS010000062.1:7021-24927 GCA_964442355.1 uncultured Saprospiraceae bacterium
TTCATCGTCCTTGTACTTCGATGGGCATTTGAGCAAAACATCGGAGGCAATGAAGTCATCGCCTTTCATCTTACCTGTGACCACGATTTGCTCGGACATCTCAAAGTCCTTTGGTTTGGCTGCCAACAGCACGACCTTCCGCTCTTCACCCTTATTGTCACGTATAAAAAAGGTGAAATAATTGGGGTCTTTGGCTGGTTCATAAACCATTTCCTTGTCCTTGGCAAGCTGTCCAGCGATTTTCACTTCCTTTCGAGACACCCGGGCCACTGAAAAATCAGCGTAAGTTGTGACTTCAGGTGGCGACTTTATGAGCATAAAAGCCGCTGCGACCATCATTACCAATGCTACGATATATACCTTTTTCATGTCAAACAATTTTGTGCAAATGTAACAAGCCTCACCTTGTCGTCCTATTAATCCTTGTCAAACAACTGTCAAGGGATGTTGTTTGTCTAAAAATGCAGCTGTACAACCATGTTTCTTTGATTTCTGCAATTAAACCGTTTCTTTCGCTCTAGCAAAATCAATGCAGGCCTGAGCAATTTCAGGTCTGTTTTCTTACCATCCAAAACATTTAATAAATGGAAACGCTAGATCATTTTGAAGAAGAATACCAACCTACCTCTGATGAAAAAACGATGGCCCTTTTGGCGCACGTGCTCACTCTCATTTCTAGTTTCATCGCTCCACTGGTAATTTACCTAGTGAAAAAAGATGAGTCAGAGTACGTCAGAAAACATGCTGTGGAATCACTGAATTTTCAGATTTCGATGACGATTTATGCCATTGGAGCATCCATTTTGATGATAGTGCTCATCGGGTTCTTCCTGCTGCCCGCCATCGGGTTGCTTACATTTATACTTGTGATAGTGGCTACAGTCAAGGCAAGTGAAGGCAAGTTTTACAAGTATCCATTTACGATACGGCTTATTAAATAATTGGGCTTGGAGGGTTTGGTTCTTGAAGCTCTTTTTGCCAAACCAAACCCTCCGATTTTCTTTTCGAATCACTTCATCTTTACCTGCCAAGCCCATGCAGACTCCATGATTTCCTCAATACCACGGGTCGGTTTCCAGCCAAGCAAACGCTCTGCCTTGTCACGGTTGGCGTAAATGGCCACCACATCGCCCGCCCTGCGTGGCCCAACGGTGTAGTTCAGTTTTTGACCTGTCACTTTCTCGAAGGCATGGATAGCCTCCAGCACAGTCACCCCGTCGCCGATGCCAACATTGAAAATCTCACTGGGAGCAGTATTTTTCCCTGCCATCAAATAGCGCAAACAGGCCGTGTGCGCTGCTGCCAAGTCCATTACGTGAATGTAATCCCGTACACAAGAGCCATCACGAGTGTCGTAGTCACTGCCGAAAACCGTCATGCTGGCCCGCTTGCCGATGGCCGTTTCTGTGATGACGGGCACGAGATTGCTTGCCTTCGTGCGGGGTGATTCACCAATCAGTGCCGACTCGTGTGCCCCAGCGGGATTGAAGTATCGCAACGAAATGGCCCTCACTTCTTTAGTCACTTTTGTGAAGTCTTCGATGATTTTTTCGCCCATCTGCTTCGTGCGGGCGTAGGGGCACTCGGCCTCCTGAAATGGCGTCGTTTCGGTGACTGGCAGCTCGGTGGCGTTGCCGTAAACCGAGCAACTGCTGGAAAAAATGATGTTCGGCACACCGAACTCCTGTGCACAGGCCAGCACGTTCACAAGGCTCTCGTTGTTGTTGTGGAAATAGCGCAGCGGCTGGAACACCGACTCCTCCACGCTTTTGAGCGCTGCAAAATGAATAATGCCCACCATGCCGGGGTGCTGCTCGAACACCTGCCGGGTCTTTGCCAAATCACAGAGGTCAACTTGGTAGTTTTTGACCTGCTTGCCCGTGATACTTCGGATGCCTTCGAGTGGTTTTTCATCCGAATTGGAGAGGTTGTCAATCGAAATGACATCGAACCCGTTGTCAATCAAATCTACGATGGTGTGGCTGCCGATGTAACCGCAGCCGCCTGTAACGAGGACTTTTTGCATGTTGCTGGTTTTAAGTGGGCAAAGGTGGGGTTAAAAAACGGCGAAAACAAGCACGGCTATCGCTGAAACTTCGTCAAAACTGATGAGCCTTCGACCTTTCCATTTTTGTCGTAATTCTCCGTTTTCACCATTCCAACGCCCTTTGCGTACCAAGTGGCGGTTTTGGATTTCATCTTGAAAATGGATTGCACTTCCGTCTCTTGAGTCATTTTGATGCAATCGAAAGTACCAGCCGGTGTGGTCACCGACTCAGCCGCCTCAACTTTGCGGTTGGTGATGCTGAATTTCATGGTCATCAATGCCATGCCGTTCATGCTTGCCTTCATTTCCATCTTGCCGTCTGGCAGGTTTTGACCGGGACTGAGGTCGTTCGGGAATTCCATCGCATCTCCGCTGATTTCCATCTCCATGTCTTTCATGCCGGCAGTCGCTTCGGGGTTGAGCATGGAGCGCATGTCGATGAACATGGTGCTGCCCTTGCAGGTGATGTCGTAGCTTCCACTTCCGGGGTTTTTGCCCTTTTCGTCCGTGTTTTCCATTTCGACAGTAGCCTTAAAGCCGTTGTCAATCGAAGCCACGCTCACGATTTCCTGCTTCGTGATTGCGCTTGGCTTCCCCTTTTTGTCGTAATGCGTCAGTTCCATACTCACCCCCTCTTTGAAGGCAAGGTAGCCGTTCTCACAAGCTGAGTTTTGTGAGAAAATGGAAGTAGAAATTAGCAGCAGCAATGCTGCGAGAAGGAAGGTTGCTTTGTTTTTCATCACAGTAAACGATTATTTAAGGATTGAGAAAATGCTGTTTTTCATCAACAAATATAAATGGTTTTAGGCTGTGCAGTTGGCTTAGGTTTGAGTTAACTTGCTGAGAAATATCACACACTACCATCAAAATAAAATTGCCAGGGTTTGATGTCCAACAACCAATTGATGCACCCAATTTGCCTAATATTGCCCCATGTTTACTCCCAAAAACTATGTTTGTCTTGTCAAACAAAATAGCGCAAGGCTTTAAATAATGGGCAAATTCACGACCAGCATCCTCCCCCACCACCGGGAGTTCATCGATAAGCAAAAGATGTTTTTCACGGCCACTTCGCCACTGGGCGGCGAGGGGCATATCAACCTCTCACCCAAGGGCATTGATGGTTTTCGAGTGCTTTCCGACAACCAGGTGGGCTACATGGACTTCATTGGCAGCGGCAACGAAACCTCTGCGCACCTGCTCGAAAATGGCCGCATTACCTTCATGTTCTGCGCCTTTGACGGCCCGCCAAACATCCTTCGACTTTACGGAAAAGGCTTTGCCATTCTGCCTGAAACGGCAGCTTGGGAGGAGTATGCCCCGCATTTCAACATCTATCCCAGCACCCGCCAAATCATCCTAGCGGACATTGACCTGGTGCAAACTTCATGCGGCTACGGCGTACCGCTGTACGAGCACGTAGGCGAACGAAAACACCTCTTCGACTGGGCCGAAAAGAAAGGGGAAAAAGGGCTGGAAGCATACATCCAAGAAAAGAACCTAGTCAGCATTGACGGCCTACCCACTGCCCACAAACACACAAAAACACAAAAACACAAACACAATTCATGAAAATCTCGCTACTACAAACCGGCACCTTCAAACTCGACGGTGGCGCCATGTTCGGCATCGTGCCAAAACGCCTCTGGAACAAGGCCAACCCCGCCGACGAAAACAACCTCTGCACCTGGGCCTTGAACTGCCTGCTCATCGAGACGGGTGAGCGAAAAATCCTCGTGGATTGCAGCATTGGCGACAAGCAGGATGCCAAGTGGCGCAGCTTCTTCGAGCCGAATGGGGCCGTCTCTCCCCTACCCGCCCTTGCCGAGCGAGGCGTTTCGCCAGAAGAAATTACGGACGTGTTCCTCACGCATTTGCACTTCGACCACTGTGGCGGTGGGGTGCGGTTGGATGGAAATGGCCAACTCGTGCCCACTTTTCCCAATGCCGTTTATTGGTCGAACGAAGTGCAATGGCGCACAGCAATGGAACCAAACGAGAAGGAACGTGCCTCGTTTTTGAAAGAAAACTTTGTGCCCCTTCGGGAAGCAGGCCGAGTACAATTCATTGACGTTCAGCGTGATATGGTAGAGTGGCTGCCCGGCTTGCAAGTGCAGTTCACCTATGGCCACACAGATGCGATGATGTCGCTGCACATTGATTCCCCACAAGGCCATTTCGTGTATTGCGCCGATGCCATGCCGTCCAGTTTCCACCTGAACATGCCGTGGGTGATGGCCTACGATATTCGACCACTGGATACGCTGGAAGAAAAAGCCTGGCTGCTGGAAAACGCCGTTGAAAAGAACTGGCATTTGATTTTTGAGCATGACCCTTCGGCGGTTTGTGCCACCGTTTTGCGAAGCGAAAATGGGCGAATCGTCGTGAAGGAAAAGTTTGTGGATGATTTGCCAGCATGACGGGATGGGACGGAGATTCAACTGATTTGACTGATTTACGCAGGTTTTAAAATATCAGTTCAAATCAGTTTCACCCTTTAAATCAGTGTTCCAACCTTCCATATTTTCCCTACCTTTGCGGCCTCAAAAAAATAACGATTCAGAATAATCCATGCTGACAGCCGCAAATATTTTCATTAAATACGGAGACCGTACCCTGCTCGACCATATCAGCTTCACCATTGGCGACAAGGAGCGCATCGGCCTCGTAGGCCGAAACGGGGCTGGCAAGTCCACGCTACTCAAGGTCATAGCAGGCACAGTGCGCCCAGACGAGGGCAATATCCAGCGGCCAACGGCCTCCACGCTCGGCTTTTTGCACCAAGAAATGAGCATCCCCAAGGGCAAAACCGTCATGGATGAGACGATGACTGCCTTTGACGAGACCAAGCGCATCGAAGACCGGTTGGCAGAAATCCACAAAGAACTGGAAACCCGCACCGACTACGAAAGCGATGCCTACATGGAATTGCTGACGGAAATGAGCGACCTCGACCACCATTTTCACCTGCTCGATGGCGTGAACACACAGGGCGAGGCCGAGAAGATTCTGAAGGGCTTGGGTTTCAAGCAGTCCGACTTTACCCGCCTCACCGACGAGTTCAGCGGTGGTTGGCAGATGCGCATCGAGTTGGCAAAAATGCTGCTCCAACGCCCCGACTTCCTGCTCTTGGATGAGCCTACCAACCACCTGGACATCGAGTCCAT
Organism: uncultured Saprospiraceae bacterium; assembly: GCA_964442355.1. GTDB lineage: Bacteria > Bacteroidota > Bacteroidia > Chitinophagales > Saprospiraceae > UBA6168. Next base: position 12,236 of record CAYTZS010000062.1, read on the forward strand.
CCTCTGGCTGGAAGAGTTCTTGCAGTCCTACGAAGGTTCGGTCATCGTCATTTCGCACGACAAGACCTTCCTGGACAATGTGACGAAGCGTACCATCGAAATCGAGTTGGGCAAGATGTACGAATACAAGGCGAACTATTCCCGCTATGTAGAGCTGCGGGCCGAGCGCCGGGAAAAAATGACCGCTGCCGCCAACAACCAGCAGAAGGTGATTGACCAGATGGAGAAGACCATCAACCGCTTCATGGCCAAAGCCACGAAGACCACGCTGGCGCAGTCCATGCAAAAGAAGCTGGACAAGATAGACCGCATCGAGGTGGAGGACGTGGACACTTCCACGATGAACATCCGCTGGCCGGAGCCGCCCCGCAGCGGCGTGATTGCGGCGGAGGTAAAGAACCTCAGCAAGAGCTACGGCAGCCTCAACGTGCTTAACAACGTGGACCTGACCATCGAGCGGGGCCAACGCATCGCCTTCGTTGGGCAAAACGGCATGGGCAAAACGACGCTTGCCAAGATGATTGTCAACCACTTGCAGCCTACATCGGGCGAGGTGAAAATCGGCCACAACGTGCTGATAGGCTACTACGCCCAGAACCAAGCCGAGGCGCTCGACCCAAAAATCACGCTGCTGGAAACGATGGAAAACCACTCGCCACCAGAGATGCGCACCAAACTGCGCAACATCCTCGGCTCGTTCCTGTTCAGCGGCGAAGACCAAGACAAAAAAGTGTCCGTGCTCTCAGGTGGCGAAAGGGCGAGGTTGGCGATGGCCTGCCTACTGCTGCGCCCCATCAACCTGCTGGTATTGGATGAGCCTACCAACCACTTGGACATGCTCTCGAAAGAGGTGCTCAAAGCCTCGCTGCTGGACTACACGGGCACGATGCTCGTCGTATCGCACGACCGGGACTTCCTTGCTGGCCTCGCTGATATTACCGTTGAGTTTAGGGACAAAAAGCTGCACACCTACCTCGGCGACATCAACTACTTCCTCGAAAAGCGCAAGCTGGACAATATGCGGGACGTGGAAATGGCCACCAAAGCAGCTGCGGCCAATGTTCAGCACAAGCAACTGAACAACGAGGAGCGCAAAAACATGCAGCGCCACCTTTCCAACGCCGAAAAAAAGGTAGAACAACTGGAAGCCAAAATCACGGACATTGAAGGCATGATGGCGCTTCCCGATTTTTATACCAAGCCTAACAGCCAGAAAGTGATGGACGAATACGCCAAGCTGAAAAATGAGCTGGAGGCTGCCATGAACGAATGGATGGAGGCTCAAGAGGCATTGGGATAAATATTTTACAAAAACAAGTTGGCTTTAGAATAGCTCAATGAGTTCACGCAGTGGACATGTGAGGTTTTGCGTTGCATCGAACGAAGCTCGAAGCACTCGATTGCCAATATATTGCTGAGTTTTTGCACCCGAAATCTCAAACTATTTTAGAGGGGACAACCAAATGCAGCTGAGCTTATAAATCGACCAAAAAGAAAAGGTGACACCCATCCGGGATGCCACCTTTTTTTATGAAAAAATGGTTGGACTTATTCACCACCAAAGTAAGCCTGAACGCCGAAGCGGAGGCCGAGGTCGCTGATGTCGTAATCACCAGCGTACTTGTTGTAAGCCAAGAGGCCTTCGATGGCGACGTGCTCATTCAGGAAGATGGCCACACCAGGGCCGGCACCGAAGAGTGGGCCGCTTGCTGTAGTTTCTCCAAATCCTGAATCGGATTTTGAAGACTGAAACCCAACTTGGGCTTGCAGGAAGAAGCGGGTGTTGCCCTCGCCGAGATAGTACCTGCCAAATGGAACCAAGCCGAAGGTAGTGGTGGAGAAATCGCCAATCTTTCCATAGCCTAAAATAAGCGAGCCACCAACGGCGAGGTTGTCAGCTACAAAGAAGCCCAAGGTGGGTTGGAGGTCAACAGACACAAAGTTGTCCGGTTCTTCAAACTGAACGTCGAACCCAGCCGAGCCACCCAGCAACATGCCGCCTTTGGCAGTCTGGGCAAACGTGAAAGTAGCGCAAAGGAGCGTTGCGATGGTTAGGAGAAAATGCTTCGTTTTCATGATGTAAAAAATTAGTGAAGTAATAAGGTTATAAACAGCGGTAAGTTAGAGCATAGGTTTGGCACTTTTCAATGTATGGCTGGAAAGTTGCGCCAACTTGTAAAAATCAAATAATATAAGCGATGGATTGCTGGATTTCAATTGACTGACTATCAACGACTTGGATGCTTTCAGCACAACGGTTAATAGCCTGACTATTCCCCATTTTTGGCACTGCTCATACATGGTCAACAATCTTGTCTCGATGGGTTTGCCTTCCCGTTTCAGCCTTACCAAGTTCTCCAAGCCCTGTTCCGTTTTATGCAAAAAGACCTCCACAGGCTCCAGCCCGATATGCTCCAAGGGGTTGTCGATGTGCAGGATGGGGATTTGCCGACGAGCCAGTTCGAGTCCGAACAAAGTGTCTTCGTGTCCGTACTGCCGCAGCGACTCATCGAAAAGGATATCGAGAAAAATGGCTTTTGGAATCAGGAAGTTGTTGGTCATGAAACTGTGGTAAGGCGAGCGGCTGCGCTCGGCGGCGGTGCGCTGCTCCCGCTGGCGACCATAGTGCCAATGGAAGCGGAGGGCAGGGTCGGCTGGGGGTAGGTCTGCGTAAGAGCGGCCACCGTACACAAGCGTGTTTGGGGTGGCATTTTGCAAATAATTTTGGATAAAAAGCGGGGAAACTACCTGGCTGTCACAATCCATGAACAGCAGGTACTCAAAGCGGGCGGTATGGCCAAGTGTGTTGCGGATAGCCGAGCGCCCAAGGTTTTGCGGCATTTCTCGGTAGATGACGTTGGGGAGTTTCCAAATTGCTTGGTTCTTCTGCTTGAATTCAGCCGTGGAACCATCATCGAAGCATACTACTTCGTAAGCAATACCCACCGCTTCGCATTGATCGTGCAGGTCCTTGACCAATGGCCTTATATCGAAGTTGAAGATGGGAATTAGGATGGATAGCATGAAGAGGTTTAGGAGGGTTAGGAGGGTTAGGAGGGTTAAGTTTGGACTCAGCTAAACCGTTTAAACCCTCTAAACCTTCTAAACCATTTTAAAAAACATCTTTCAAAAAAAACTGAAAGCAGCCTAAAGCGTTACCTTTACGCCTGCAAAAATGCACAAAACCATGACGCAAACCGTAAAAATTGAGTTCCTGCTGAACGACCCCAACCTGACACCAGCACTTCGCAATATTGCGGAAAAGGTGTTCAACAACGATCGCATTACGCCCGATGAGGGGCTTTTGCTGTATCAGGAAGGAAGCCTCGGCTTTGTGGGCGCACTCGCCAACTACGTGCGGCAACGTAAACACGGCGACAACACTTACTTCAACCGCAACTTCCACATAGAACCGACCAATGTTTGCGTCTATGATTGCAAGTTTTGCTCCTACTCCCGCCTTATCAAGCAACGGGATGAGGGTTGGGCTTACACGATGGACGAAATGATGGACATTGTGCGCAAGTACGATGGCCAACCTGTGACGGAAGTGCATATCGTCGGGGGCGTGTTGCCGCAGTACGACATGAAGTTCTACGCCGATTTTTTCACTGCCATCAAAAATCACCGCCCCGAACTGCACGTGAAGGCGCTGACGCCCGTGGAGTACCACTATATTTTCAAAAAAGCAAAAGTAGGTTATGCCGAAGGCATGAAGGCCATGAAAGAAGCGGGCTTGGACTCGCTGCCCGGCGGTGGGGCTGAGATTTTCCACCCAGACATCAGGCAGCAAATCGCTGCGGACAAATGCACGGGCGAACAGTGGTTGGCCATACATGAGGAGTGGCACAAGCTGAGTATGCGGTCAAATGCCACAATGCTTTATGGCCATATTGAAGGCTTTGAGCACCGCATCCACCACATGGAGGAGCTGCGCAAATTGCAGGACAAGACGGGTGGGTTCCAGACTTTCATCCCGCTCAAGTTCCGCAACCAGGACAACCAAATGTCCAATATCCCTGAAGTAAATGTGGTGGAAGACTTGCGCAATTATGCCATCTCCCGCATTTATCTCGACAACTTCGACCATGTGAAAGCCTACTGGCCGATGATTTCCAGGAACATTGCACAGCTTTCGCTGTCTTACGGAGTGGATGACATTGACGGCACGATTGACGATACCACGAAGATTTACTCGATGGCTGGCTCTGAAGAGCAAAATCCTGCCATGAGCACGAAAGAACTGGTGCAACTCATCAAGGCCGTTGGAAAGCGACCGATTGAGCGTGACACCTTATATAACGTGGTGAAGGATTTTACCAATGAGGTTTTTGAGGATGAAAAAGAATTTAAGGGTTATGTGGCGTTGCCAGTGCTGAATTAGTCATGCGTTTCAGGTTTCGAGTGAGCCAACTCGACGCCCCAACTCAAAACCCAAAACTCAGAACTGTTGAAAAAATTAAAAGTCACCGCCGTAAGCTACCTCAACACCAAACCGCTTTTGTACGGTCTCGTGAAGAGTGGTTTGAGCGAAGAACTCGACCTGCAATTGGACATTCCCAGTGTTTGCGCACGGAGGCTGGCCAGTGGTGGGGCTGACTTTGGCTTGATTCCAGTGGCCGCTATTCCCGAACTGGCGACACCGCATATCGTCTCCGATTACTGCATCGGTACAGTGGGCGAAGTGAAGACGGTGTGTATTTTCAGCGAAGTGCCAATCGAAAACGTGGAGGCGCTCTACCTCGACTTCCATTCCCGCACCTCTGTGGAGTTAGCGAAAATCCTTTTGAGGAACCACTGGCACTGCACCCCTACCCTGCTGCCCGCCACGCCGGGTTTTGAGGATAAAATCGCAGGGACAACAGCCGCCCTCATCATCGGCGACCGAGCAATGGACCAATTAGGCAAACATGCCTTCACCTACGACCTCGGCGAAGCATGGTTGGCACACACTGGCCTTCCATTTGTGTTTGCCGCATGGGTGAGCAATCGGCCCTTGCCGCTTGACTTTATCTCACGTTTCAACGAAGCCATGAAAGTGGGCATTGAGCAGATTCCACAGCTGATGCTCATACTCCCACAACAGCACCCCGGTTTTGATTTGGAAAAGTATTTCACGGAAAACATCAGCTACCAATTGGACGCTGATAAGCGGAAAGCGCTTCGGATGTTCCTTCAGCAGTTGCCTGATGCCAAAATGCCCGTTTTTGAGGCTGAAACTATGATGGGGGGCTGAAAAATCGCCAATACTACCCGCTTTGGGGTAAAAAATCTTCTTGGCAAGTTTACTTGGTGTCTCTTTTACACTACATTTGCCCATTGCTTTAAAGCAATGGCGTTTGTGCTTGACTTTTCAGCACATTTCCAACTAATCTGGTAATACACTAACTTTTCTACATCATGCTTATCATTGCAGACGGGGGCGCTACCAAGGCCGATTGGGTCATTGTAAAGGATAACGGCGAGCAACATCCAATCACCACCACGGGATTCAACCCGAACTATGTTTCGGGCGATCGGATTTCGGAAATCATCCAAACAGAGCTGGTGGAAAAAGTGCCTTTTGTAATCACGGGCAATGTATTCTACTACGGCACAGGGTGTTGGGACAAAGGCAGGAACGCCATCGTGCGGGAAGCCATCGCTAAAAAATTGCCGAAGGCCAATGTGACTGTACACCACGATTTGTTGGGGGCAGCAAGGGCAACATGTGGCCACAAGCCAGGCATCGTTGGCATACTCGGAACCGGCTCCAACTCTGTGCTATATGACGGCGAACACGAGGTAGACAACGTGACCAACCTCGGTTTCTTGCTGGGCGACGAAGGCAGTGGTGCACAGATAGGAAAGATGTTTTTGCAAGCATTTTTTTACCGGGAAATGCCTGTGGAACTACAGCCCATCATCGAACAAGTTTGCCCAAATGGCCGTAAAGACATCCTCGACAAAGTCTACAGCGGCGGCATACCCGCTGCTTATTTGGCTTCTTTTACGCAGCTTTTCACGGAGCACCAGCAACACCCGTTCGTCAGGGCTTTGGTGAAAAAAAGCTTCAACGAGTTCTTGACGAGGCACGTGTGTAAGTATAAAAATCATGAAACTTTGCCCGTCAGCTTCGTGGGTTCTGTGGGGTTCCATTTCCAAGAAATCTTGAAGGAAGCACTGCACGAATTAGGCCTCCATGAAGGCGTCTTTGTCAAAAAACCAATTGGAAACTTGGTGAAATATCACTTAGAAGCGAAGGTTTAGAAGGTTTAGTGGGTTTAGATTTGGCCCAACTAAACCTCCTAACCCCGATAAACGTGCTAAACCTCTACACAATGAGTAAGAATATCAAAAGAATCGCAGTTTACACATCGGGGGGTGACGCTCCGGGCATGAACGCAGCATTGCGTGCCGTTGTGCGCACATGTACCTACCACGATGTTGAAGTATTCGGTATCACTGGCGGCTACGAAGGCATGATGGACGGCCATTTGCAAAAGCTGGAAACCCGTGACGTGGGAAACATCATCCAGCGGGGAGGTACCTTTCTAAAGACCGCACGCAGCGAGCGCTTTATGACCGATGAAGGAAGGAAATTAGCAGCAGCATCGCTCAAAAAGCATAAAATAGAGGGACTAGTGGCCCTCGGCGGCAACGGCACTTTTACTGGTGCTGAGATATTCCACAAAGAGCATGGATTCCCTGTAGTGGGTGTGCCCTGCACCATTGACAACGACCTCTACGGCACGGACTACACCATCGGCTTTGATACGGCATTGAACACGGCAGTGGAAGCAGTGGACAAGATTCGGGACACAGCAGAGTCGCACGACCGCCTGTTCTTCATCGAAGTGATGGGGCGTAATTCTGGCTTCCTTGCCCTGCATACGGCCATTGCTTCCGGTGCCACGCTGGTGCTGCTCCCTGAAAAAGAAACGACTTACGAGGAGCTGGCAAATGTGCTTCGCACTTCCGCCAAGCGTAAAAAGCTGTTCAGCCTCATCATCGTTGCCGAAGGCAATAAACTAGGCAAGACCGAAGAAATCGCACTTGAGCTAAAAACAAGGGTTGGCGCTTACGATACCCGGGTAGCAGTTATCGGCCACTTGCAACGGGGTGGAGCGCCTTCTGGCGCCGACCGCTTGTTGGCCAGCCGACTTGGCTCCAATGCAGTGGTTGGTTTGCTCGACGGCCTCACCAATGCAATGGTCGGCATTGACAACAACCTCATCAAGTACACGCCGCTGGGCATCGCCGTTCGAAATCAAAAGGAAATCAGTTTGGATGAACTGCGGTTGGCGGAGATACTTGCGTTGTAGTCATTTAGGGGCATTCGTCATTTTAAATGACTTCAACTCCTCCTGACCAATAACCAAAATGACCAATGGTATCAAACCATGCGGTAGGCGATAGGTCACTTGGTAGGCCCATTCGTGGAGGCTTTGCATTGGGAAATCCCAGTAGAAATTGCCCAAAAGCCTTGCAAATGAGGTGAGTAAACCCCAAATGGCAGCATAGCCCAGAAACCACTTCGACCATTTGAAAGGTAGAAAAATACCCGCCGCTACCACAAAGTCGAGCCAGCCTGCCAGGGTCAGGAAATTCATGGCAACAGGTTCTGAAAGTCCCAAAATCTGCATGGTCATGCTAGTGAACAAGCCAGGCCGTGGATAGTACCCAACGGCGTACAATCCGTGACAGATGAACGTGAGTGCTGTGGCCCACTTCATGGCCCTTACCAGTTGCGGCGAAAATTCTTGTCTTTTAAAGTACACAATCAAGAAGGCTGGGGCGCAGAATTGCAGCGCATATTCTAAGAATTGCCCAACGTGTAGGAAGTACTCCTTCATGTACAACAAGGCCAAAACCACCTGCCCTGCCACGCCCAACCAGATTGGCCAGCTAACCCACTTCGGCATTTTTTCATAAAAAAGGCAAGCTACAGCGAGCAAAGCGTAAAAAATGCCGATACCAATCATCCACTGGTGGAAAACTTCGTCCACGGCAAGGTTGGTGACGTACTCATGCCAGGTCCACGGCGTCAATGCTTCAATGACTGGGGGCATTAGCTGGTCGTCCCAAAGCAGCTCCCGATAGGGTGCATCCCAGAAAATGTGCTGGTAGGCCCGACCTGCAAAGACGCTTGCGGCAGCAATTTTCAGTAAAACAAAGGCTTGTTTTGTAGTGGCTTTTATCATGCAGCAAAAGTAGTTTTGTTTGCGTGAACTAATTTCTCAGTTGCCCTGTTCCATGGGCTATTTTAAAACCATTTCAACCATGAATTTTGAACAACTAAAACAGGAACTCACGTTCAAAACCGCCCGCAGCTCTGGTCCCGGCGGCCAGAATGTGAACAAGGTGGAGACGAAGGTGGAGCTTCGTTTTGATGTGCCGAACTCCCGATTTTTGAACTACGCAGAAAAGGAAATGGTATTGGCCAACCTTGCCAACCGCATCAACTCGGAGGGGATGCTTTTGCTCACCAACCAAACCACTCGTTCGCAATTGGACAACAAAGAGGCCGTCGTTGCCGAGTTTCGCAGGTTGATGGAACAGGCCACTACCCCGCCCAAAAAGCGGAAGAAAGTGAAGCCGCTGACCGCCGACCGTGAGAAACGGCTTTCTACAAAAAAACGGGATTCTGAAAAAAAATCCCTCCGTTCAAAGGTCTCTTTTCATCAGGAAAGAGACCTTTGTTCTTTCAAAGCGACTGGGAGAACCTTCCGCCCCGCTCCTTGTTCTTTGGGGTAAAATATTTAAACCATGTTCCTGACCGAACCAGCCATGACCAATTCTACTGAAAATGTCACCCAAAACCACCAACAGTTCAAACTGAACACCATTGCCGAAGCAGTCGAAGACCTGCGCAATGGCAAGGTCATTATCGTCGTGGACGACGAAGACCGGGAGAACGAGGGCGACTTCATTTGCGCCGCCGAATGCGTGACGCCCGAAATCATCAACTTCATGGCCACGCACGGGCGGGGCCTCATCTGCACGCCCATCCAAGAAGACAGGGCCGAACAGCTTGGCCTGCGAATGATGGTGCCTGAGAATACAGCGCTCCACGAAACGGCCTTTACCGTCAGCATTGACCTCATCGGCCAAGGCTGCACCACTGGCATCAGCGCCTATGACCGGGCTACCGGCATCCGGGCGCTCGTTGACCCGGCCACCAAACCAGAGGACTTCGCCCGCCCCGGCCATATCTTTCCCCTTCGGGCAAAAACGGGCGGCGTGCTTCGCCGAACCGGGCACACCGAGGCGGCAGTTGACCTCGCTCACATGGCAGGCTTCCGGCCAGTGGGCGTCTTGGTGGAAATCCTGAACGAAGATGGGACAATGGCCCGCTTGCCTGAATTGGTAAAAATTGCGGAGCGTTTTCAGCTCAAAATCATCAGCATCAAAGACCTCGTAGCCTACCGGATGGAGACCGAGCGGCTCATCAAACGGGAGTTTTCGATACCGTTCAAAAACCGCTTTGGCGAATTTCAACTCATCGCATACTCCAGTGGCAACGATACGCACCTCGCCATCATCAAAGGTATTTGGCAGCCGAACGAACCTGTGATGGTACGGGTGCATTCCAGCATGGAGGGCAACGACCTGCTCGGCATCCTGTTGGACGACACGGGGTTCCGCATTGACAAATCGCTGGAAACCATTGCAAAGGAAGGCAAAGGCGCACTTGTGGTGATGCGCCACGGCGACAAAGACCTACCGCTCATGGCCTGTCTTCAGCAGATGGCCAACGGCACCGAAAAATCGCCAAAACCCTACCGTGGCCGCCGCAATCAAGAAGTGGAACAGCGTGACTACGGCATCGGAGCGCAGATACTGCGTGACCTCGGCATCTCCAAAATCAAACTGCTGACCAACAACCCAACCCGGAGGGTAGGCATGATTGGCTTCGGGCTGGAGATTGTGGAAGTGTTGGGAATGGGGTGAATGGAGAATGGTGAATTGAGAAATGAGAAGTAATGGAACAGACGAAAATCGACCAATTGTGGCAGGAAAACCAATCTGTTTGGATTGACAATTATTGCGAAGGCCGCAAGTCGTTTATCTATGGTTTGCTGCCGCAAACGGCTGTCAATCTCCCTATTTCTCAAACCATTTCCATCCTAAAAAAACGCCTAGGAGAACCTACATTCCAAGCCGTCATTGACCTCACCCCCCACCAATCACCAGTCACCAATCACGAATCACCAGTCACCAACACAGTCGGCATCAACGTCCGCACCATCCAGTCTTTTTGGAACGTGGTGAAATACTCGCTCACCATTCCCGCCAGCCAAAGCGCCATCCACCTGTTGCCCATTTGGGAGCCGGGCGTGGTGTCGAGCCTGTACGGCATGGCCAGTTGGAACATCAATCCAGAGTTTTTCAGCCAAGAACTGTACGAGGTGTACCCGCACTTGGACACCGTGGAGCGGCAACTGAAAGCCTGCATGAACCTGCTTCATGCGATGGGCAGAACTGTTGGCATGGACGTGATTCCGCACACTGACCGCTATTCGGAAATTGTGTTGGCCAACCCACAGCATTTTGAGTGGCTGCTTCGCAAAGGGGTTGAAATTGTTGACCACTCAGCCAATTTACACGAAAAAGTGCAAGTCGCTATTCACGATTTTTTGAAGAAAAATGGGGCAAACGGCGTGGATTATCCAGCTTCTCCAACAGCGTTCTTTGGCGATAATTTTGGCGAAGCCAACCGCATCCTTGCGTTGTTCGGCACACTGCGTGACTACCACGGCAGGAGCGAACGGCGGGCAGCACTGATGGATTTCCTGTTCAGGCAAGGTTACGAGCCAGCACCAGCCACCATGGCGCCACCCTACCGGGGCCTTCGAGTGGATACCCGCCCCGAAGCCTGCACCATTGACGACCAAGGCCGAGAGTGGCGAGAGTACACCATTCAAAACCCGACGCCGGAATCAAGGGTTTTTGGGCCGCTGACCCGCTACAAATTTTATGATTGCAAGAACGACAACGAGGACTGGGAACTGGATTTTGAGCAACCACGGCAAGCGGTTTGGAATTATTTCACTGAAAAATACGCCGAAGTAGCCCGTGAATACGGCTTTGATTTCATGCGGGGCGATATGTCGCATGTGCAGATGCGGGCCGAGGGCACACCCGCCCAACCCGACGAGTTCTACGACCCGCTCGGAGCAGTGAAGCGCCGCATCCAGCAAGAAAATCCCCGGTTTTACTACTTTGCCGAGAGCTTCCTCGCACCTGCTAATGTACTGGCCTATGGCGATGAAGTTGACCACTTGGAGGCAGCGGGAGCGGATACTACACTTGGCGACTTGCAGAGCATGGTCGTTGGTTCGTCGGTGTTTTTACAGAACTTCCGGCTTTACCTCGACATCAAAGCCAGCCGCCGAGTGACACCCTGCTTTACCATGATGACGGGCGACAAGGACGACCCCCGCTTCGACAAGTTTTACGTTGGGGGGAACGAGGCACGGTTCTTCATCGGCCTGTTTTTGCCTGACATGCCAAGCTACATGGGCCTGGGTTTCGAGTGCCGTGACCTTCATATTGCGCCAGCGCCCAACGAGCATTACACCAAACTCTACGTCTTCAAAATCGGCACGGGTTCCAAAGCGACAACGGGGCCTTATGTCTGGGGCAAGAACGAAGCGCTGTTTCATAACCTCTTGAAAATCAGGGAGTTTGCTGAAGGATTTTTACCTAAAATACAAAGTAGTACGACCCACTGGCTACTGCCACCGGATGCAACAGGAAATAAAAAAGTGATTGCTTGGTCGCTGGTGGAACAGCCAGAATTGATTTTTGTGGCCAACCTTGATATTGACAATAGCGTGAAAAATGTCAAAATCCCCAACCCGGCGGAAGGTCGGGAAGGCTGGAACCTTCTTTTTTCAACAAAAGAACAAACGGCTAAAAGCCTGATTTTCAATGGGGTGAACTTGCATTTGGACAGTCTCGAAGCTGGCGAGTGCAGGATTTATCAATCCTGAATCACTACTTTCGCCCGTCAATCGTCCATTATTAACCGTCAACCGTTCAGATGCATCTCAGCGAAATCCTTACCCACCTCGGTGAAGACCGTGAAAACTACTTTAACGCTGTCTCGCCGCCCATCATCCAGAGCAGCAATTTCGCCTTTCCCAGTTTGGAGCAGTTCCGAAAGGATGTGACGGATGAACTCGCCAACCACATCTACACCCGTGGCAACAACCCAACGGTAGAGATTTTGCGCAAGAAACTGGCAGCGTTGGAAGGCGCTCAAGATGCGCTTGTAGTATCGAGCGGGGCGGGCGCTACTGCGATGGCAATGCTGGCCAATCTCAAGCAGGGCGACCATGTCATTTGTGTGCAAAACCCCTACTCTTGGACGAAGAACCTGCTCCTGAACTTCCTGCCACGATTTGGGGTGAGCCACACCTTCGTGGACGGGACTGAAGTGGCGAACATCGAGGCCGCCATTCAGCCAAACACGACCTTCCTGTACCTCGAAAGCCCGAACACGATGACCTTCGAGTTGCAGGATTTGGCTGCTTGTGCTGCATTGGCGAAGCAGCACGACATCGTCACGATGATAGACAACAGCAACTGTACGCCGCTTTTTCAGCGCCCCATCGAACACGGGATTGACATCGTGATGCACACCGGCACGAAGTACCTCAACGGCCACAGCGATGTGGTGAACGGCGTGATTTGTGCCAGTCACG
>CAYTZS010000063.1:0-24912 GCA_964442355.1 uncultured Saprospiraceae bacterium
TCACCCCGCACTTTTTTAGCAGTGCATCACACACACTGCCCAGCGATATTTGACAGCTGGGATTTTTACTGAACATACTGCGGAGAAACTTGAAAACAATGGCTTCGTGCTTTGCCGGACGGTGGCTTTTGTGCTGCTGGGCGGGGAGGATGGGGCGGCTGGTTTGCAACTAGCCACACTGATATATCTATAATTCTGTAAACACCTCAAATCATGAAAAGTCAAAATCTTTGTACACAGCTTACTTATCTATTCCTTTTATTACTTGTGCTTACCTCTTGTGAAGGAAGCGAACCCAAGGAAGCTACCGCTACAAATAAGGAATCTACCCTGGAGTATAAGTTAGCAACTTTAGATAAAGGCGGTTTTGTACAGGAGAATGACCCAATTCTTAAAAGATATGAAGCTGTCTTAAATCAGTTGAGTACTAGACACTCTGAAACGAAAGACCAAATTGGAGATATGACCTACCAGAGCAAGAAATTACTTTTTGAATCAGGTGTTGACGAAAGTATACTTGATATCATGGAAGCTTTAGCGAGTGTTAATGTTGATAAAGAAATTAAATACTCAGTTCTAGTCACAGACTATGTTGTTTTCAGAAAAAAAGGAGTTTCAAAGCAGGAAATCATCAATGATTTTAATAAAATAATGAATACATTAAAATGATTAGCTGGGGTAATCATTTTCAACTTTCCATCTCAAACCAGAACAATAACCACCCCTCAAAAAACAACCTAAGAAGCAAACCCGCCCCCCGGAAGGCCATTCCAAAGGGCGGACATTTTCAAACCATAAAACAATTGAACATGGCCAGCAACTCTGAAACCGGACACGCCAAGAACGTCTCCAATTTCCTCACCACCATCAACGCCTGCACCGGCTTCGGTGCCACTTACCAACCCTTCGAAGACAGGTTGAAACTGCCCGCCCTGAACACCCAGTACACCGCCTGTGCTGCCGCACAGTCGGCGGTAAAGGACCCGCTGGCAGAGTACAACCGCATCGTATCCGAGCGGCAAGAACTTTTCGGCATGGTAGATGGCCTCACCACCCGCACCATCAACATGTTCTTGTTGACGCAGGCCCTGCCTAACGTGAAGAAAAGCGTGCAAACCATCGCAAAAAAAATCAGGGGCTCGAACAGCAAGCCCAAATCTGATACGCCACCGCCCCCTGGCGAAACGCCCGAAGACACCGCTCACTCTACCTCCCAGCGCTCCTTCGTGATGCGGGCCGACAATTTCGAGACCTTCATCAGCTTCCTCAGCGCCGAGCCGACCTACAGCCCCGCCGAGACTGACCTGCAAGTGGCTTCCCTCGAAACGGTGCTCACGCAGATGCGCTCCCTGACCGACGATGTCGATGTCGCCTACCAAGCCCTGCGCACGGTGCGCACCAACCGCAATAAATTGCTGTACGCCCGTGGCGGCGGCCTCATCGACACGGCGCTGGACATCAAGAAATATTTAAAGGCTGCATTCGGCGCCCGCAGCGCTAACTACAAGCAAATAAGTGGGCTGAAATTTGTGCGAATCGCAAAAGACCCCGCCGAGTAGTTTTCCTACCGTCAATTAAGGGCCATGAGCATTGGGAAGCGATTGTACTTTCGGCTCAGGCAAAATACCGTTAGGCTTGTGGTTCATTACCACAAGCCTATTTTTTTATACTTCGGCTTGGTAAATTGTTATTTCTTGCCACTGACTTTATGACTTGACTTACTGAACTGTTATTTCTTGCCACTGACTTTATGACTTGACCTACTAAAATGTTACTTCTTGCCGCTAACTTTATGACTTGACCTACTAAAATGTTACTTCTTGCCACTGATTTTATGATTTGACCTACTGAACTGTTATTTCTTGTACATGACTTTATACTTTGGCCCCATGCGCCGTTACTAAAATGCCAGACTTTATAGCTTGAAATCAATGGCCAATACCAAGCCTCCTGCCAACGATTGCTTTCGCAAGCAGCCTCATCCCTGAAACACCTCAATCTCGTGGTTCTTGACGACGAGGTCCGTGAACTTGCCCTTGAAGCGGGTAGCCTTCACGATATGATTGTCAATCCAATGGTAGTTGCCCCCACGGGGCTTGCCGAAGATGATGTTGTGGTACTTGAACCCATGCTTTTTGAGCCAAGCCTCGGTCACTTCCCGGTGCGCTTCGGTCCTGGACGTGAAGAAGGTGATGACGTGGCCATCGTCGTACCATTTGTTGCAGATTTTGAGGGCATCTGGGTAGGGAGGCACGGTGGCCATGCGCTCCGGCTGCTCGTTGGGCACGTCGTCGCAGACCGTGCCGTCAATGTCGATGAGGAAGTTCTTCTGCCCTTCGTTCAGAATCGGGCTAATCAGCTCGCCTTTTTCGTTGTATGCCTCTACCAGTTGGGCCTGATGCTTTTCCATTGCAAATGATTTGGTGGTCTTTCGGGTAGGTGCTAAATCCTCGCCATTTTGAAACTCCCTTTGTTGAGTTGTGCCGTGTCGTCAACCCGGAGGCTGCCGGACTCGGTCTGGAGCAGCAGGGTGAGGCGCTCTTCCTTGAGCTTGCCCCGGTCATCGGTGAGGGTGTAGTGCTCCACCACATCGGTGCGGCCATCCCGGTCGGTATCGGTGAGCCAAGCATCCTGCTGGTTGCACCAGCCCTCGTCGCACCAAGCCCATGCGACGGTTTCAACATGCTGCATCTCGCTGCCCTTGATGCTGAACAGGGCAATGTCGCTGGACACATAACGGCCCGGTATCCGGCAGATGTAGAAGCCACCGTATTGGCCCACCGCAAGCACGTCGCCGCCGCCGTTGGCCCATATCTCCCGGATTTCGGGGCTGAAAAACTTGTAAAAACTGGTGTCAATCAGGGTGCCCTGGTAGGGGTAGTTGCCGGGGTTGTCCACCCGCACGATGGGGTGCAGGTGCAACAGGGCATCGCCTTCCAGCACGGGGAACTGTGCCGCCAACTTGCCCACGCCCTCCGAGTAGCGGAGCGTCTCGGCGTCGATGTCTTTCATCCTGAAGAAAGTAAGCTGGCCGTTTGGGCTGAAAAGCTCCAGCTTGTCCTTGCCCACGGTAAATGTTTGCGCTTTGGACAACAGGGACAGGAAGGTGATTTCCTGTTCCATCTCGTCGCACATCATTTTCGTGACGCCCAAATCGCCGAGGCTGATGTTGGCGCCCTTGATGCTGTATTCGGAGAAATAGCTGTTGCAGGGGGCTTTGCCGTTGAGTTTCCCATCGGCGAAAACGAGGGTGATGTCGTTGCCCTTCGACAGCTTTACGGCCTTGCCGGAGATGGTTGCAGCGGACAGTGTCCAGTAGCTGCCGTTCAGTTCGCCACCAGTTGGCTCGGATTTGCAAGCGGCCAACAACGACAGGATGGCCATTGCGAAGCAAAATATGGGTAAGTTTTTCATGGCATTGTTTGTTTACGATTTACGACTGACGATTTACGATTTGAACTGGCCCACAATCGTAAATCGTAAATCTGCAATCGTAAATCCAACTACTCCTCTTCCTCTCGGCCGTGGCCCATCTGGTTATCAGCTTCGAGGCGCTGGAAGAGCGTGTCCACCCGGTACATTTCGTCCAGGGTGTCGTCAATGTAAAACTGGAGCTCAGGCATCCGTCGCATCTGCTTGCCAATGCGGGCAGCAAGTGCCTGCTTGAGGCGCACGTACTTGTCCTCCATCTCCAAGATGACTTCCTGCTTGTTTTCGGTGTTGAAGATGCTGAGATAAATCTTGGCGGTTCCGAAGTCCGGCGTCATCTTGACGTTGGTCACGGTCACGAATGCCTCCGTGCCGTAGATGTACGAGCCTTCCTGTTGCAGCAGCACACTAAAGTGCCGCTTGATCATTTCCGCTACCTGTTTTTGGCGTATGTCGGCCATTGTTTTGAGACTTTAGACTGGAGATATTAGACTATAGACTGAAGGCATTATGATAACTCCTGGGCCATCTAATGTCTAAAATCTATTGTCTGCAATCTTCAAGTTGGCAAGTTATAAATCTTTTGCTTCGCAAAATGTTCCCTTGGGTCAAAAGAAAAGGCCGTGCGGGTGAATTCCAGCACGGCCCTTATCCAGTTCAGCAAAGCTTAGGCGATGCCGAAAGCTTTTTTCACTTTGTCCACGTAGTCCAACTTTTCCCACGTGAAGGTTTCTACTTCTTTCGTGATGGTTTCGCCGGAGCCATTGGTCAGCGTCACTTTTTTCACCTCTGGGGTGCGGCCCATGTGCCCGTATGCAGCCGACTCAGCATAAATCGGATTGCGCAGCTTCAGGCGGTTCTCGATGGCATAAGGGCGCATGTCGAACAGGTCGTGAACGATGGCGGCTATTTCGCTGTCCTTCATCTTCACCTTGCTAGAGCCATAAGTGTTCACGTAAATGTTGGTTGGCTTCGCAACGCCGATGGCATAGCTCACCTGTACCAAAACTTCATTGCAAACACCAGCAGCCACAAGGTTTTTGGCGATGTGGCGGGTAGCATAAGCAGCCGAGCGGTCCACCTTCGAGGGGTCTTTGCCACTGAAAGCACCGCCACCGTGCGCACCCTTGCCGCCGTAAGTATCCACGATGATTTTGCGGCCAGTGAGGCCCGTGTCGCCGTGCGGGCCGCCAATCACGAACTTGCCCGTTGGGTTCACGTGGAAAATGATGCCCTGCTTGAACAGGCGCTGCACCTTCAGCGAGCACTTCTTTTTCACCCGTGGAATCACGTAATTGATGACATCCTGCTTGATGCGCTCCAACATGACCACTTCATCGGCGAAGTCGTCGTGCTGGGTGGACACCACGATGGTGTCAATGCGCAGCGGCACGTTCTTATCGGAGTATTCGATGGTCACCTGCGACTTGGCATCGGGGCGGAGGTACTTCATCCGCTTTCCTTCCCGACGGATGTCGGCAAGTTCCATCAAGATTTTGTGGGAAAGGTCAAGTGCCAGCGGCATGTAGTTGTCGGTTTCGTTGGTAGCGTAGCCGAACATCATGCCCTGGTCTCCAGCACCTTGGTCTTCCGGGTTTTTGCGCTCCACGCCCCGGTTGATGTCGGGCGACTGCTCGTGGATGGCCGACAGCACACCGCAGGAGTGCGCTTCAAACATGTACTCGCTTTTGGTGTACCCGATTTTGCCAATGACGTTGCGGGCGATGGACTGCACGTCGAGGTAGGTAGAGGTTTTGACCTCGCCAGCCAAAACTACTTGCCCGGTGGTCACGAGCGTTTCGCAAGCCACTTTCGAGCTGGGGTCGAAGGCTAGGAAGTGGTCAACGAGCGCGTCGGAAATTTGGTCTGCTACTTTGTCAGGATGTCCTTCCGAAACACTTTCGGAAGTAAAAAGGTATGGCATAGTTGCGTTTTGAAAATGGTTAAACGTTGAAGGTGTAATTGGATGAGGGGCTCAAAAAGCGGGTGCAAAGATAGGGTTTTTAGCATAAAGGGTTAACAAAGCTTGGCTCCGGTTTTCAATAGTATTTGGCTAAAATGCGGAAGAGCATACCTAAAATTAGGTAGTGACCCCCAAAAAGTATGAGTTGCCACTAAACCGATATTGGGTATTGTAGAGCGGGCATGTCGAAATACCTTTGCGGCGTTATTTTGATTAAATCCAAATAGAATGAATTACTTTAGAAATACTCGCATTGGCCTTTTGACAATATCCGCTTTGCTGCTTTCAGCAATCGCATTTTCACAAAGCAACCAGATAGTGGGGCGGGTAGTGCTGCTTGGCACTGACGAACCACTACCCGGCATCTTGGTGTCGCTGGACGGCAAAGGCACGGTTACTGGTGGCGATGGTAGTTTTTCATTGGTCACCAGCCAATCAGGCGAGCTACAGCTGACCGCTTCCTGCGTTGGCTTCATCACCGTCCGCCAAGCAGTCAATGTGCAGCCCGGCCAGCCCACGAATATTGACCTTGAAATGGAAGAAGCCATCATTGGCCTGCCAGCTGCGGTGGTGGAAAGCGTTTCTCTCACGGGGGGCATGCGTGGGCTTCGCAGCATTCCAGGCTCAGCTGCTTACCTCTCTCCAAAAGAACTGGAGCGCTTCAGCTACACCGATATCAATCGCACGCTGCGGGCCGTACCGGGTGTCAACCTACAAGAAGAAGATGGCTTCGGCCTGCGGCCAAACATCGGCCTGCGGGGTGCAGGCTCCGAGCGCAGCTCCAAAATCACCATCATGGAAGATGGCGTGTTGGCTGCCCCTGCCCCCTACGCTGCGCCCGCTGCGTACTATTTCCCCACCATTGGGCGCATGTCGGCGGTGGAAATTCTGAAGGGCAGCAGCCAAGTCCGCTTCGGGCCATTCACCACGGGCGGCGCCATCAACCTCATTTCCACACCAGTCCCAACGGAGTTTTCTGGCAAACTGCACCTACTTGGCGGCAGTTTTGGCAACCGCAACATCCACGCTTCGGTCGGCGACTCACAGCGCAACTTTGGCTACCTCGTAGAGACGTTCCAGTACCAATCCGACGGTTTCAAGCAACTGGACGGCGGTGGCGACACGGGTTTTGACAAAAAAGATTACCTCGTGAAATTCAACCTGAACACAGGCCCCAAGGCAAAGATTTACCAGTCGCTCGGCTTCAAAATTGGGCAATCCACAGAGGCATCCAACGAGACCTACCTCGGACTTTCGCAGGCAGATTTTGACCGAGACCCCTACCGCCGCTATGCCGCCTCGCAAAAAGACCGCATGGACACCAAACAGGAGCAGTATGCTGTACGCCACTTGGTGCAGTTCACAAAAAACTTGGACTTGACCACCACCGTTTATCGGCAGGATTTTCACCGCAATTGGTACAAGCTCGACAAGGTGAAGGAGAGCGGCGGTGCTGCCCCCGATATTTACACTTTGCTCAACGCCCCTGCTACCTTTCCGGAGGCTTACGCCACTTTGACGGGAACTACTAGCCCAATTGAAAACGCCCTGGCAGTAAAGGCCAACAACCGCACTTATCGCTCGGAAGGGGCCCAAACTGTGCTCAACTGGCGCTTCCAGACAGGAATGCTCCACCACACCCTCGACCTCGGCCTCCGCTACCACACCGACGAGGCGGACAGGTTTCAGTGGACGGACGAGTACACGATGAAAGACGGCACGATGATGCTCACGAGGGCTGGTCAGCCCGGCACGGAGAGCAACCGCATCGAAAGCGGCAAGGCACTCGCCTCTCATGCACAACTGAAGATTCAGTGGAAAAATTGGACGCTGGTGCCCGGCCTTCGCCACGAACTCATTACGATGAAACGGGAGGAGTATGGCAAAACAGACCCTGAGCGCCTCGGGACGGACCTCGTCATTACTGAAAACAAGGTGGACGTTTTCATACCTGGCATCGGGCTCGATTTCAAGGCAAATCCTTGGCTAAATGTGTTTGCCGGCGTACACAAGGGCTTTTCGCCTCCCGGCGTAAAAGAAGGCAGCAAACCGGAGGCGAGCATCAACTACGAGCTGGGCAGCCGCCTGCGAAAGGGCAGACTGTCCGGCACAGCAGTCCTGTTTTTCAACGACTACGAAAACTTGCTCGGAGCGGACCTAGCAGCAGGCGGTGGCACTGGTTCCAACGACCTTTTCAACGGCGGCAGGGCAGTGTCGAGAGGGCTGGAATTCCAAACCACCTGGGATGCCGTCGGCTCATCGGAGAAGGGCTGGAGCTTGCCGCTTTCGGTGGTTTATACGTACACGGATGCATCGTTCCAGAGCAGTTTCAGCAGTGAGTTCGAAGGTTGGGGCGAAGTGGCGAATGACGACGAACTACCCTACCTCGCTCAGCACCAGTTGACGCTGATGGCTAGCTTAAGCAACGAAAAATTCGGCTTCAACCTCAGCGGCAGGTACCAAGGCGACATGCGCACAGTAGCAGGGCAGGGCGAAATTCCACTAACGGAAAAAGTGCCAGGCTTCTTCATCGTAGATGCAAGCGCGAGCTACCAACTGCATCCAAGGGTCTCTGTTTTCGCCAATGCCTCCAACCTGCTGGACGAGGTGGCTGTGGTGTCGAGGCATCCTGCAGGGCTGCGACCTGCAATGCCCCGTGCCTTCATGGCAGGCTTACGGGTAAATTTTTAGGCTGCTGTGGTGTTAAAAACCAAAGGCATGCAACTCTTTCCGAAAGCATTTGTACTTTATGGAAGAAGTTAGGGTCAAAAAGAAATAACTGTTTTGAGAACCCGCAATTCAGAATTATTGTGCTCAACTGTTAATTTTTTTCTAAACCCTTCGTCTGTAACTTGAATCTCTAGGCATTTGAGCGTAACTTGCGGCCATATTGTGTTTTAATTTTTAAGAATCGCATGAAACAAACTATACTCGTATTCTTTTTCGCTTTCGCCTCCCTTGCTTTGTTTGGGCAAAGCAACGCTGATGGCGGTGGCAGTTCGCCAGTAAAAATTTCAATTTACCCGAATCCAGCTACCAACTACATCAGCTTGAACAAGGATGAAAATGTGCGTGACATCGCCGTCTTCAACCTCGTGGGCAGGAAGCTGAAGACTTTTCAGAACGTTGAAAAGGATGAGCATTACGATGTGAGCGATCTTCCGATTGGTATGTACCTCGTTCAGGTCATTGATGATAACAACAAAATCATGACCACCCAGCGAATCAGCAAGCGATAATCTACACCATAGAGTTTTCCATTCAAAAACCCTTTGTCAAGAAATTGGCAAAGGGTTTTTTAGTTGGCAGCTTCTCAGTTTGCAGTGGGCGTTCAGTCTTCGAGTCCGTTAATCTGAAAGGCCCATGCCACACATTGGCCAAAGGACTTATTAACTGTCGAACTGACTGCCAACTGTCGAACTGCCAACTCCCCTTCACCCTGGGTCCACATCCACATTCACCCGCACCGTCGAAAAACCTTCCGTTTGCTGCATCACCTTGGTCGCTTCCCAAATCAGGTCTTTCGTTGCCTTCCAGATGATGGGATTTCGCTCCATTTTAATTAAAATATCCAGTAGATAATACTCCCGTACTCGGCCTACCGGCGGCACGGTGGGGCCAAGCAGCCGCTTGCCGAGCTTGCTTTTTAGCACCTGCACAAAGGATTTTACCCCTCGATTCAGCACATCCGGCTTTTTGTGTTTCAAGGTTATTTTTATCAAACGACTGAATGGCGGATACTCGAATGCCTTGCGCTCCATGATTTCCCGCTCGTAAAAAGCCTGGAAGTCGTTGTCTATCACCTCCTTGATGACTGGGTGCGCCGGGTTCATCGCCTGCACGATGACCTTGCCACGCTTGCCACGCCTACCCGCTCGCCCTGCCACCTGAGTGATGAGTTGAAAGCCCCGCTCGCCCGACCGGAAATCAGGAAACTGCAACAACTGGTCGGCACTGACCACGCCCACCACGCTCACGTTCTCAAAGTCCAACCCCTTTGTCACCATCTGGGTGCCCACTAGAATGTCAATCCGACGCTCTTCAAAGTCGTTGATGATACGGGCATGGGCATCCTTGGTGCGCACGGCGTCGTAGTCCATGCGGCCAATGTTGGCGTCAGGCAGGTAGATTTTCAGCTCATCTTCAATTTTTTCGGTACCGAATCCCTGCAAATTCAGCTCGTGGCTACCGCAAGCGGGGCAGGTTTTGGCCAGTTCCTGTTGATAGCCGCAGTAGTGGCACTGGAGGTTATTGCGAAACTTGTGGTAAGTCAAGCTCACGTCACAATTGACACATTCCGAGTGCCACCCACAGGTTTTGCAGCGAAGCGTGGGCGCATAGCCCCGACGATTTTGGAACAAGATGGCCTGCTCCCCCTTGGCCAGCGCCGTTTTAAGTTCTTCCAGCAAAACACTGGTAAAATGGCTCTGCATTTTGCGCTCCTTCAACTCTTGCCGGGCATCCACCACCACGATTTCGGGCATCTGAATGCCACCGAAGCGCTCCGGCATTTCCACCAAACCATATTTGCCATTGCGGGCGTTCAGGTAACTTTCGAGGGAGGGCGTGGCCGTGCCAAGCAGCACTTTTGCGCCATGCAAATGGGCGAGGTAGATGGCTGCATCCCGACCGTGGTAGCGGGGTGCTGGGTCGGCTTGCTTGTAGCTGGTGTCGTGTTCTTCGTCAACTATTACCAAACCTAGATTTGTGAAAGGCAGGAACAAACCAGACCGGGCCCCTACTATGCAAGTGGGCAGTTCGGCAGTTGGCAGTTGGCAGTCGGGGGCTGCTGCCTTTTCCTGACTGCCAACTAATTGACTGTCAAACTGACTGCCCACTGCCACCTGTCGAACTGTCGAACTTCTATCAGGACTACCAACTTTCTTCCACACCTCCACCCGCTCGTTGTTCGTAATCCGATGGTGATACACCGTCACAGCGTCGCCCAAAGTTTTCTGCAAACGACTGATAATCTGCGTGGTAAGTGCCACCTCTGGCAGCAGGTAGAGCACCTGCTCGCCACGGGCAAGCGCCTCTTGCATGAGTTCGAGATAGACACGGGTCTTGCCGCTACCCGTCACGCCGTGGAGCAGCACGGTATTTTTTTCGGTAAAATGGGTACGGATTTCATCCAACGCCTTCGACTGTTGCGAGGAAAGTTCGTCGGCCTCTGTCACCTCATCTTCGTAGCCACCGATGCGGCTAACCTCCCGCTCGTACAACTCGAAGATGCCTTTTTTGGCCATCGAATTGAGCACGGAGGAGTCCACGCTGGCTTTCTTGTAAAC
Organism: uncultured Saprospiraceae bacterium; assembly: GCA_964442355.1. Classification (GTDB taxonomy): domain Bacteria; phylum Bacteroidota; class Bacteroidia; order Chitinophagales; family Saprospiraceae; genus UBA6168. The sequence continues at coordinate 10,681 of CAYTZS010000063.1, forward strand.
CTCGGAACGAAGCAGGCCGCCGTCTTTGGCGGGTTGCTCACGGGCTAGTTGGATGAAGGCCATCAGCGCTTCCGTCTGGCGTTGGGCTTTGGCAACCAAATCAAACGCCCCGGCCAACTGCTTGGAATCGGAGCGGTACGGCTCGGCGAGGCGGATGCAGGAGACTTTTTTTGGGGCGTATTTTTCCTCCATTTCTTCGTAGAGGTAAATCACCTTTTTGTCCAACAGGCTTTTGATAATGTGGTAGATGGATTTTTGGTCCAGAATCTTTCGCACGTCGTCAATCGTGATGGTCTCCTGAATGCTCAGGGCCTCGGTAATGAGGTATTCCTTGTCGGTCAGGCCCGTGATATTGCCATCGTACAACGGACTAAGCACCAGCCTGCGCTCGCTGGCCAGTTTGAGGTTGGCGGGTAGGGCAGCCTCCATCACCTCGCCGAGTGAGCAGCAATAATACTCGGCGAGCCAACGCCAGAACTCCAGCGTTTTTTCATTCAAAACGGGTGCTTCGTCAATGACCGAAAGGATGGTCTTGAACTTGTGCGGCGGCGTGTCGTGGTGCAGCCTCGATACAATTCCAGCATAACGTTTGTTGCCCCCAAACTCCACCTCCACGCGCAGGCCGGGGCGCACGGCGGCCACCAACTCCTCCGGCACGGCGTAGGTGTAGGGCTTGGGCACTGCCAAGGGCAGTATCACTTCGGCGAAAATGCCGTGGGCAGGTACGGGATGGTAGGTTTCCAAGATTTTGGTTTAGGAAATTTAGAAGGTTTAGAGGGTTTAGCTTGGGGCCACTTAAACCCTCTAAACCTTTATAAACCTAATTTCCGACGGGCGAAGGTCTGGATTTTTTTACCCTGAATACAATCGTTGCAGAGAATTAACGCCCGCCAAGTTCCCAAGTTTTCCAAATGGTTTAACTTCGCCGCATTATCTGACATCCAATTTATCCTAAATATTATGAGTAAAATAGACTTTGAAAAGCTCGAATCCGGCGTCAACGGCTACCTAGACGCTGCCCACGCCGATGGCAAAATTGACACCCAGAGCTACGAGATGGCCAAGAAGAACACCTCGGCCTTCCTGCACCAGTGGCTCACCGACGACAACTTCCTGCGGGTGTCGCCCAATGTGCGCAAGGGCATCCTCGCCGCCGCCGACGCTGGCCGCTGGGAAGACATCGTGAACACCTACCGCAAGAAGATGAGCTTCGGCACGGGCGGCATCCGGGGCTTCATGGCCAATGACCGGGAGAGCATCGTGCGCATGGAAAAAGAGGGCCTCGACGCCCCCATCCTGAAAGGCCCGAACACCATCAACAACGTGGTGCTGCTGCTCACGAGCGCCGGCGTCGCCAAGTTTGGCCGGGAGAAGGGCTTCGACAAAATCGTCATCGGCTACGACAGCCGGGTACGTGGTGGTGACTTCGCAAAGGCTATTGCCGAGGAATTTTTAGCTTATGGCTTCACGGTCTATCTCTTCGACGAGGCTTGCCCGTTTCCGGAAGTGACTTTTGCCATCCCCTTCGTGAAGGCGCAGATGGGCATCCTGCTCTCCGCCAGCCACAACGACTACCGCTACAACGGCTACAAGCTCTGCTGCGGCAACGGTTCGCAGTTCGACCCCGAGGAGCGCACCGATATGTACAACAACTACATCGTGAAGGTGACGAGCGACGACATCAAGACCACGCCAATAGCGGAAGCAGGCAAGGGCAAGGTTGTCTGGCTCGGCGGCAGCGAAAAACTGGCGGGCGTGAACTACCACGGCCACGACGAACTGCTGAACATCCATGCTGCCTACGGCAATCAGGTGAAGCATTTCCTGCTGCAAGATACCACCAGCAAAAAGGCGCTCAACATCGCCTTCTGTGCCTACCACGGTGCTGGCCGCAAGCTCGTGCCGCAGCTTTTGAGCGACATCGGCTTCCAAAACGTCAACATCATTCATAAAAATGGGCTGAACGACTTGAACGGCCTGTTCCCCAGCTTCAACAGTGACCCCGGCTTCGAGCAGCAACCCGACCCGGGCGACTGGCGGGCTGGCAAGGTGGCCGTTGACGCTTTTATCAAAGAATACGGCAAAGCCAAGTGGGACGCAACCGACGTGCTCATCGGCACCGACCCCGACGCTGACCGCTGCGCCCTTACCGTGAAAGTACCTGAGAATCAACATGCTGTGTATGGCGGCGACTATTCGCTGCTGCCTGCCGACGAGGCTTGGGCTGTGCTGCTTTGGTACCGTTTGAAATTGGACAAGGGCATCAAAAAGAAAAAATCGTTCATCGTCCTCTCGCACACGACCACCGATGCGCTGACGCTTTTGGCAAAAAAACATGGCGTGGGTGTGGTGAAAACTTGGGTGGGCTTCGCCGCCCTGAGTGCCGCCGTACGGGATAGCTGGAACGGCAGCTTGGTGCAGGGCCTTGCCGAAGGCAAAAAAGACCCGAACCAGCCGCTGGTGGACATGGTGGTGATGGAAAGCCACGACATGGACAAGGCCCGTAGCTACAACCTCGGCGCTTTCGAGCAGAGCAACGGCTTCGCCCTCTTGGGCAACCCGCCAAAGGACTTGTTTTCTTTGGGTGAAAACGGCCACGTGCGTGACAAGGACGGTACCTTCGCAGCCATCCTCCTCGCCGAAATCGCACAATGGGCCAAGGACAACGGCACGACCGTTTTCGAGATTTTGGACAAAAAAATCTACCTCGACAAGGAAATCGGCTTATTCTACAACCACTACGAACCCGACCCGATTGACGGTGAGTACCCCGGCATCGAGGGCGACCGCCAGAAGAAGGCCATCCTGCGCCGGGCATTGGGTTACTACCAAATCGCACTCGCTGGCGGCTTGAGCATTGGCGGCGTTCCGGTCACGGGCGTGGCCATGTACCGCACGGGCAAGTACGACCACGTCTATCCGCCGACGCACGATTGGGTCTTCCCCGACGAGGGCATCCGTTTCTACTTCGGCAGCGAGTACAACCACCTCACGGTGCGCCCCAGCGGCACGGGCAATGCCCTCCGCCTCCACATCCAGATGCACACGTTTGACGTGAACGGCCGCAACCTCATCAGCCGCAAAAAGCAGCTCCGAAAAATGGCGCTGAAGATTGCGGATGATATTCGGGTGAAATTGGGAGCGCCGAGGAGTTAGTTGGCAGTTCGACAGTTGGCAGTTTGCAGTCAAGGGCTGCATCGCCAATCGTAAATCTTCAATCCAACAATCGTAAATAGCAACGCCCCGCCAGTCAACTAAGACGGCGGGGCGTTTGCATTTTCAGCCTTCGGCCAAATGCTTATTTCTTCAGCAAATCACGGATTTGCTCCAGCAGCACGATGTCAGCTGGCGGTGGCGGTGGCGGGCCTGCTGCTTCCTCTTTTTTCATTTTGTTCATGCCCTTGACTACCATAAACATGACGAATGCAACGACTAGGAAGTCAACTATGCTCATGATAAACGAGCCATATTTCACGGCTACCTCGGCAGCTGTTTCTGTGCCATCAGCACCGACTACTGCTGGTGTTATGACCCATTTCATGGCATTGAAATCCACGCCACCAACAAGTTGGCCGATTAACGGTGCTACGATGCCGTCTGTGAAGGATGAGACGACCTTGCCAAAAGCGCCGCCCATCACGAAGGCAACCGCCATGTCTATGAGGTTGCCCTTCATTGCGAAGTCTTTAAATTCTTTCCACATGATGACCTTGTTTAGATTGGTGAGAAAATAGTTTCACAATTAGACGAAGGTAACTAGACTGGTAACATCTCAACAACAAGGGTTAGGATATTTTTTAATTATAGGTCAAAACACCAAGTGGGCATTGGTGCTTTTCCCAAAATAAAAAAGCCATGCAACCGCATGGCTCACAAATTATAATCTCATGAAAAAAAACGAAAAATCATTGGAAGGTTCTTTCAACTGATGCTCTTTGCTGTCTCCACTTTCGTCTTACGTTCAGTTGAAAAAAGCTCCCCTCCCAGTTTTAGGAGGGGAACTTGAATAGGTTGATGGGAAATGGGTTGTGCGATTTTAAAAAAAACAACTGTAATCGGGTCGGGAATCGGTTTGGGTAATTAAATCGGTTTTTGAAAATAGATCTGGAATAAAAAAAGTGTAATCGGTTTGAAAAATCGGTGAATGTGTTCTTATCGCACGATTAGTTTGCCTGTGTGAATCAGCCGACCATCTGCATCCAACTGGAAGGCGTAGGTGCCAGCAAGCAAGCCGTTCCTTTGAAGTTGCAGACGATTGCCAAGTGCTTTCTCTTGGCGTACCAGCCGACCATTTATGTCATAAACATTTACTGTCAATCCTTTGCACTGTAGTCCGTCGGCCTCGAATGCTACGGCCGACACGAATGGGTTGGGGTAGGCCTTGACCGACACGCCGCTGGGCAGTTCGGGCGTGTCCACGTCGCTGATGACGATGAAGTCGAGCAGCGTTTCGCCGCCAATGACGTGGGTGTAGGTGGCCGTTTGCTGTGGCACATCGTAGCCAAGGAACACGGTAGCGCTGTTGTCAATATGCGTACCCACCGGGTTGTCGGCTACTTGTGAGACTTTGAACTTGACGAACCCTTCATCGCCTGGCAGCAGTAGCATTTCCAAAAAGCTGAACTTCAGGACGCCGTTGCCATAAGCCTCAAAATCGTAGGGATGGCTGCTGGCGCCCGCTACTACTGTGCCGAGGTCGAGAAAAGGAGAAAGCGTGTCACGAATGACTAGTCGAGTAATGGTATCCATGCTGACGTTCTGGAAATAGACATGGTACTCGATGTCAGTGTTTGTAGGGATGAGGTTTTCACCGTTCTGTTGATAGCCCTTGGGATAGCCTCTGAGAATGATGTAGTCGGTAAATGAGCTTATATTTTCTTGTGCGTCAACGGCGTTGAATGGGTCGTTTTCGTCTTCATGAAGTTCGGTTACAAATCCGGTGGAATAGTCTCCTGTCGTTGTCGTGCAACCCTCAACAGCCACGGTCGGGTAGCTGTTGCCGGGGTGACCCTCCGACTGCTCTGCGATGATGCGATAAGTGCCACCTGTGGCCAGGAAAACAACAGAGGTGTCTTGACCTATTACTAGTTTGAAAGCCCCCTGCCTATCCAGTATCTGATCCTCAATCACGATGAACCCCTTTGGCTCCTGCATATCACCGATGCCCACGTTTTTGAGCGTGAACCTGACGGAGTCAACATCGCAATAGCCGTTCACGTCAATACTTGCTTTGTCCCAGCTCGGTGAGGTGGGCAAGCAAATGGAATCCGGTGTGATATGGGCCTGCACCAGATAAGCCTCAGCAGGCAGACCGTTGCAATCGGATGTAACGTTGATGAAGAAGCTGGCGCAATCTCCCATGCCAACCAAGCCCAGGTCGAAGACCAGCAGGCTGTCTATCTGCGTAGTGACTGGAATGGATGCCCCCACTAACGAAAGGCCGTTGTCGAGCACGACATTGACACTTGTGATTGGGGAGGCTGCGGTGCCAGTGTTGCAGTAATTGACCGTATAGGTTATGTTGCTGCAATTTTGCGCCACGGGCGCAGAAATATCTACTTCGAGCAGCGGACAAATGGCCACTGGCAGCATCGGGAAGTTGCGCACCAGCGTGTCGTACTGCTCCATGAAGGCGACGTTGTACAGCGCTATGCAAGCATCCCAGTAGTCGTTTTTCACCAACACCTCAACCTGATAATCGCCCGAATCAACCGTAATGTCGAAATGCCCGCTGGCATCGGTGGTTCCAAAGAATGTTTTGGTATCGGATTTTGCCTGTACTATCCAGTCGTTCAGCCCTGTTTCGCCATTTTGGAAAACGCAGTCGCCGCCGTCCATAAAAACCCGGCCAGTGAGATGGTTGGTATAAACATCGCCATTTGCACTGGCTTTGATGAAGGTCACATCATTGAAAAATATCCCAAAAAGGGCATTGTAGCCGATGACGATGAACCCCTCATCTTCGGTAGGAGCTACGGCTTGCCCCACGTCCGTGTGGCTGCCCCGGCCTACGTTTTTCATCCAGAGCTGGTTGCCGTCGTTATCGAAGCGGGCAAGGAAAGCGTCGGAGTTGGAGGCGCTGAGTTCTGTATAACCGGCCACGACGAGGTCGCCATTGGTAGCTACCAGCAGGTCGTAAACCTCGTCGCCCAATGACCCACCAAAAGTTTTTGTCCAAATTTCGTTGCCTGCGAGGTCGGTTTTGAAAAGCCATCCTTCAGACAGCGAGCCGGTGTAGCCAGCCAACACAACGTTGCCATCGGCTGCGAGCACGAGGTCGAAGGCTTGGTCAATATCGGTGGGCGAGCCATAAAACTTGCTCCAAACTTCGTTGCCGTTGAAGTCAACCTTCAGCAGATAACCATCCTTGGTACCGTTGGCGGGGTTGAAGGCGGTGCCAGCTACCAAGTAGCCATCTGCCACTTCCAGCACGCTCCTTCCGAAGTCGTCGCCAGTAGTGCCGTAGGCTTTTGCCCATACTTGGTCGCCTTGGTCGTCCAGTTTTATCAGGAAGACGTCCTGACCGCCGTTGCCAAGGCTGGTGGTAGCGCCAACAATGATATAGCCGCCGCTCGTAGTAGTTGGGATGATGCGGAAGCCTTCGTCATCGCCAGCGCCACCGAATTGTTTGCTCCATAGTTTTTGGCCATTGGCATTGATTTTTAGGAGATAAACATTAGCATCGGATAGTTGGGTAGGGAAAATGTCGCCGACCACTAAGAAGCCCTGGTCGGGTGTTTCGGTAATGGAATAGCCATGCTCGACGTAGCCGTCGTCGTAAGAATTTGACCAGATTTCGGTGCCATCCACATCGGTGCGGATGACGTACACGTCCATGTCGCCGTCAGGTCCAAAGCTCTCGCTAAATCCGGCCCCGACGTACCCCCGGTCTTTTGTTTGAATGATGGAGTGCCCGTAATCTTCGTTGTTGCCACCAAAGTAAATCTCCCAGCCTTGTGCATTCACCTGGACACATGCGAAGAACAGCCCCAGCACCAGCAATGCCGTTTGCAACAAGCCGAGCGGCTTGGCAGATGTCCGGGAGTATGTCTTTAATGTAGTCATGGGTAGATGTTTCACGCTGTTCTTTGATGACGATACAAAAGTGAAGACATACTCGTCTGCAATCAAAGACAAAAAACGGCGTTTGTTGAACAGAATTTGAGTGTCTATAACTGGCATTTTAAAGCATTTTAGCCTAAAACGCCTTTCTTTGCTACATATTTGCATGGAATCGGTTTTTGCATTTTGTTGAAAAAAATAAACGAATCAATCCTGATTTTTTATGGAAAAAAGTCATCTCGTGCACATCCTGCGGGTTTTGGACAAAAAAGAGGTCAAGGAATTGCGAAAATGGGTAGCCTCCCCAGCCCACAACCTTCGGCAGGACGTGGTCGGTTTGTTGGATTACCTCGTGGCCGGGCAGCACCTTTCTTCCGAAAAACACTTGGAAAAGGAGCGTGCCTTTCAGGCAATTTACCCCGGCAAGCCATACAACGATGCGGAGATGCGCCAAGCGATGCACTTTTTGCTCAAGGCCATCGAGAACTTCTTGGTGTACAACGAATTGCTCAAGGACGAGGTTCGAACGCAGACGATGTTGGCGAAGGTGTACCGCAAGCGGCAGCTGCCCAAGCTGTTCCAAAAGACCATCGAGGCGGGCCGTGAAATCCAGGAGAAGCAGCCCTACCGCAACCACCAGTATTTCGAGAACGAGTATTTCTTGCAGTTTGAGCAATACACCTACCTGAGCGGGCTTGGCCGCAACACGCCGCTGAACTTGCAAGAGGTGTCCGACGCCAACGACGTGGCCTATCTGGCCACCAAGCTCCAGCTGAGCTGTATTATGTTGTCGCATCAGGCCGTTTTCAAGACAACCTATCGGCTGCAAATACTTGACGAGTTGCTCGCCTATTTGGAGAACAACCAGCACCTGCTCGACATCCCGGCCATTGCCATTTACTACCACCAGTTCAAGGCGATGCAAAACCCGGGCGATGAGTCGCACTATCGAGCGCTGAAAAAGCAGATTTTTGAGAATGGCCACTTGTTCCCCAATGAAGAGATACGGGTCATTTTTTTGCTAACCATTAACTATTGCATTGGAAGGATAAACGCTGGCCTGAATGAGTATAGGTTAGAATCTTTTGAGCTGTACAAAGAAGGTATTCAAAATAATATTTTTTTAGAAAATGGTGTGCTTTCAAGATTTACTTATGGTAATGTAGTAATGGCCGGTCTAAATCTCAAGGAATTTGACTGGGTTGAAAAATTCATTTATAGGAATAAAGATTTTCTAGAGGAAAAACATAAGGATGGGGTGTTTCAATTTAATTTGGCAAGGCTTAGTTTTGAGAAAAAGGACTATAAAGAAGCTATGAAATTGTTTTCAGCCCTCGATTACGATGACATATTGACAAATCTACTTGCAAAAACGATGCTTGTAAAAATGTACTATGAACTTGATGAATTCGATGCATTGGATTCCTTAATTGAAAGCATGAGGAATTATTTGCAAAGGAAAAATGTGATGGGCTACCACAAAGAGAGCTTCAAACATATGATTTATTGCACAAAAAAGTTGCTAAAAATTATTCCCGGAGATAACGAGCAACTGAAAAAGATTAAGACTGAAATACAGACTATCGAACCCTTGATGGAGCGGAAATGGCTATTGGAGCAACTCAACAAAATGTACTAGCTACTCCAAAAATTTATCGATTTTTTGTTAAAATTTTGAACCCTCCGAACAAAAGTAAATACTGGTACATTTTTCATTCACATCTGCACCTTAATACTCCTTACAAGATTTTCATAACAACATTTTGTAACTGAACAAATGATATATCAATCATTTTGGACTTGTAAGTTTTGCCGAAGGCCAAGGTGAAAGTACAGCCCTATGATTTTTTTGTCATTGTTCCAAAAACCATTTCATCATGAAAAGCATTCTTTTCCTTTTGATGTTCGCACTACCTATGGCATTTGGTTTCACAACGCCCAAAACGCCTAGCACTTTCAGTTCAGTGACTGATATTACCTGTGATGCTCCCACCAATTTTCAAAAGACAGGGAGCTCTTCCGGCTCTATCTCTTTCTCTTGAGACGCCATGAGCGGTGCCATCCAGTACAAACTTTACTATGTGAAACAGGGAACCTTGCCAAGCTCCTTCGTTTACACTTCCAACACGAACTACACATTCAATGGCTTGGATGCTGGGGATTATTCATTCTATTTGGCGACGGTTTGTGATGGAGAAGTATCTTCATTTATCGTGATTGAAGATCAAATTATGTAATGCTATAGCCATTTCAATGAGGCAACCTACAACTTTGAAGGATGGCATGGGAAAACTTTTTCCCATGCCATCCTCTTTTTCAATTTTTCCATCAGCAGCATGAAAACCTATCTCCAGCGCAAATAAGTCATGGGCTATCACAAGGACAACTACAAGAACATCATCCAGTACACCAAAAAAATGCTCAAACTGGCACACTACGACAAGGAACATATCCAGAAACTCAAACAAGAAATCGAGACCGCTAACCCCCTCACCGAGCGCAAATGGCTACTCGCCCAACTCGAAAAGATGTAAAAAGGATATTTTTTGACGATTTTTTCACAAACAACTGATAATCAATTGATTGCGTTTGCATGATATACTATTTAGCTACCCGTTTCAAGCTCATTGCTACGATGACGTAGCATTTGACTACCCGTTTCAAGCTCATTGCTACGATGATGTAGCATTTGACTACCCTTTTCAAGCTCATTGCTACGATGATGTAGCATTTGACTACTCGTTTCAAGCTCATTGCTACGATGATGTACTATTTAGCTACCCGTATTGTGTTTATTACTACGATAACGTAGCTTTGTACTATCACTTTCGAGCATTGAACTGTCTGTTTCAATAGGTTTGGCAGGCAATGCCGGAAAAAATCAACCCATACCCTCCTATGAAATTCCTGACACCAGCAGAAGCAGAAAACATCATCCCGCTGACCAAAGGCCGCGAGACACTGCTCTCTATCAAGCTCAAACAGCTCAAGGTTGGCGAGGCAATCGTGTTGGAAGCCAAAGAATGGAAGACCAAGAGCAGCCCCTATCGCGTGGCCAACAACATCAGTAAGCAGCATGGCTGGAAATTTGAGCAGGGCCGCATGCCCGACGGAAGCGGTTGGGTGTTCAAAAGGATGCAGTAAAAGGCATTTTGTGAAATCTTTTGCGATTTTTGCCGCCTTTTTGAGAGACAATGGAACTTAGCCGGGAGGCAATAGACTCGGACATAGCAAATGTCCAGCCTCCTATCTAACATCTAATGACTCTTGCCTAAAGTCTAAAATGAGCCAACGGAACAAACTTCAGAAATTTGCGGAGGTACTGTCCTTCCCCAACGTGTACGAGAACTTCGACGCCACCAATCCCGCACTCGCCGGTGAGAACGGCCAGCCCGTGGACCTGCGGGGTCACTGGGCCGAGCGCCATTTCCAAAACGGCAACCCCATCACCCTCGAACTGGCCTGCGGCAAAGGCGACTACGCCATCGGCCTGGCGCAGCGATTCCCAGAGCGCAACTTCATCGGCGTGGACATCAAGGGCGCCCGCATCTGGCGGGGTGCCAAGACCGGGCTAGAGTTGGGGCTCCGCAACGTGGCCTTTCTGCGAACCCGCATTGAGCAGATTGCCCTGTTTTTTGAGGAAAAAGAAGTGGACGAAATCTGGATTACCTTCCCCGACCCCTTCCTGCGCAACAGCAAATCGAATCGGCGGCTCACCTCGCCCTTGTTCTTGAAAGAGTATCGGAAGCTGCTCAAGCCCGGTGGCTTCGTCCACCTGAAAACGGACGACCCCACACTGTTCGAGTTCACGCTGGAAGTATTGGCGGAGGAGAAGGACGTACACATCGAGTACCAAGACCACGATATCTACGCCAAGCCACTGCCCATGCCGGAGCTCGAAATCAAGACCTTCTACGAAAAGCAGCACTTGGCCATCGGGCGCACCATCAAGTACGTGCGCTTCACCCTCGGCAGATGATTTTGAACTTTTGTTTGTAGAGAAAAGTTGATTCCCTACTTTTGCACCGCTTTTAGCAATTGTAATCCTTTGAAGTAAACGTTCTCAAAGCCGATTCAGGTCCCATAGCTCAGTTGGTTAGAGCATCTGACTCATAATCAGAGGGTCCTAGGTTCAAGCCCTAGTGGGACCACCAAAAAAGCCCCGGAGGAGTCATCCTGCCGGGGCTTCGTTATTTATATCAACCATTTTTACTTGCTAGCCGCCAATTCCAGCCGCTCCATCAACCTTGAAGACACCCTCAGGAAGTCCATCTCCGTAATGATGCCCACTAGTTCATTTTCCTTGTCATGAACCACGGGCAGGCAGCCGACTTTGTGCTCCCGCATGATTTTCAGTGCATCCATGATGGTCGTCTTAGGCGTCACTGTCAGGGGCTTCGTCAGCATGATGTCGCCAACGATGGAGGTCGGCGTCTTCCCGGACAGCTTGTTGTTTTGGGAATAATGCCGTAGTAAGTGACGGGAAGTTACCAGCCCGACCAGCTTGCCCTTGGCATCCTCCACGGGAATGTATCGGATTTTGCGCCAGTTCATTAGCTCCGCCACGAAGTCTATCAGGTCTTCCTTCTGAACGGTGACGAGGTCAGTGGTCATAAATTCTTCGACACGCAAGCGGCTGGGTACGTATTCCTCTAGCTCGCTGGGGTCGGGCAGTGGCCAAGTGTGTACAGGCATTTCTTTTTCCTGGTTTTTGACGATACAGGCCGTCACGATAGCCGTAGCCTCGTCAGTGGTGATGGATTCTTTCAGTTTGGTAAACGCCCTGAGCTGCCAACGTGCGCCCGTCATGTGCGCCTTTGCCCTATCCCGTATGATGCCGAGGTAACGGTCAATGTCGCCAGTATCCACGTTCTTGGACTTCAACCCTTCCTCGGCTAGGGGCAACAACTCATTGAGAATCAACTCAGTAGCAGGATATTTTTTATCGTTGAACCAATTAAACTTGGTGTCAATACCAAACTGTGCCGCCTTCATGAAGTTGTCGCGCACATCTTCCCAAGACAGCTTCTTGGTCACGTCTGGGCAATGCTTTTGCATGCCTATCATAGCGCCAAGCCAGAAGGCGGAGTTGGCCACCTCATCCACGACAGTAGGGCCGGAGGGCAACACCCTCGCCTCGATGCGCAGGTGCGGCTGGCCATTGTCGCTGATGCCGTAGCAGGGGCGGTTCCAGCGATAAACGGTGGAGTTGTGAACCTGGAGCGCCTTGAGTTTGGGCGTTTTTTTCTTCAAAATCTGTGCGATGGAATCCTCTACCTCATCGGAGGTCATCAGCACCCGGAAGCGGGCGATGTCTTCCTTGTAAATTTCGAGGATGGAGCCGTGCAGCCAACCGTTGCCGAAGTTGACCCTGGGGCTTCGCTCCCGCAAGTGGTCATGCGATGTGCGGGTATCGAGTGACTGCTGGAACAGTGCGATGCGGGTCTCGTGCCAGAGCCGCTTGCCAAACACCAGCGGCGAGTTGGCAGCAATGGCGATGGTAGGCCCGGTGAGCATCTGCGCAATATTGTACAGGCAAACAAAATCCTTTGGCTCCACTTGCAGATGCACCTGAAAGCTGGTGTTGCAAGCTTCGAGCAGCGGCGAGTCGTGCTTCACGTGCAGCTCGTCAATACCGTTCAGGTTCAGCTCAAACGCATCACCAATCAGGTGGCTCTTGAGCGCCCGCATCAGGCCCATGTAGCGGGGTTTTTCCGTGAGGTTTTCGAGGTCGAGGTCGGTTTTGCGCAGCGTAGGCAGAATGCCCGTGAGGCAGATGTTGGCACCCATGGTCTTCACGGTCTTGCGAATGGCAGCCAGGTTGACGAGGTTTTCATCTTCCATTTGCCGGAAACAGCTGCCCGTGAACTCCATCGGGGTCATGTTCGTTTCTAGATTGAACTGTGCCAGCTCGGTATCGAGCCAAGCGCAATCCTTCATCGCCTGAATGACTTTTAGGTTAATTTTGGCCGGCTTAAAGGTTTTGCTGTCTACAATGCACATCTCCTGCTCCGCCCCTATCCGGGTAATCCCGGATTCGAACCAGTCGTTTTCAATCATGTATTCGAGCGATTGAAGATCGTTCAGCAGGTTGCGCATGAAGGACTGTAGTTCGCTCTGGTCTTTTGCTATGGATACTTTCGCTTCGCCCATGAGTGGTAATTGTTTAGGTTGCCCCGATGGGGCTGGATAGTTTTTAGAATTCGTTTTGCTGCCCTTTTAAGGGCTGGTTTCATAAGATGCAGAAGAAACAGCATGCCTTCAACGAAAAATCGGACAGAAGTTCCCCCAACTGAGCAAATGGCTAAACAAAGGCCATTACTACCAGCAAAAGAATCATAATTGTTCTAATTAGTCAAACATGTCCGAGAATAAAATTTTTCAACCAGCGTCCGACGTTTAAAGAAATAAACCCTTGTTAATGAAAAAATTGGCCTTACTTATCCTCGTCGCTTCCAGTTTGTTTGCTTGCAAAAAGGAGACAACGCCCCCATTGGCCCGCATCAAGGTCGTCAACTTGGAATTTTCCATTGACCCCTCCGTGCAGCCTCCATTCACCCACTACATCCCCATCAACGACGTGAAGATTGGTGCATTGGCCCAACTCAAGGCCGTAGGCATCGACACCTCCGACATCAAGAGAATCACGCCGGGCAGGTGTACCATACGGGCACTGTTCGGTGGTGGCGATCTAGACTTTATTGATGCCATTTCCATACGGCTCTGCCGCACCTCCGACAACGAACCCAACTGCGGCCAAGAGGTTTTTTACCGAGACCCAACCCCCTTCAACATCGGCCAGGAGCTGGAAATCGGGCCGAGTGCCGTGAACGACGTCAGTGAATTTGTGCTGGAAAAAGACTTGAACGTGCAGGTAAAACTGGAGCGCCTGCGTGATGTGCCGAGCGGCTCGTTCGATGTCTTGTTGGAGATGGAATTTGAAGCAAGGTGATGGGCGTTGCCGTTAAATTTTCTATCAGTACTAGGTTAGCTTAAAAAGCATGAGTCATCCCAAATTTTGGCACTTACTGTACTTTGAAAGGGGCAAATGGATGATTTTTTTCAGAAAATCATCCATTTGCCCTCACAAAACAAACGGCGGCGGCGGCTGCGATTCCGCCGCCGGGTTTTTTTTGTGTTTTTGGGGGTTTTTGGGCGAGAAAAGCCCCA
>CAYTZS010000064.1:0-24819 GCA_964442355.1 uncultured Saprospiraceae bacterium
CGCACGAGGAAAAGTAAAGTTTAGCTTCGCCGAGTTTCAACGTAACTGGTGCAGTGATGGCCCGAAGGGTGTCGCCATCCTGTTGGAACCTACCCCCGATTTTTATGTCCAGGAAGGCGATAAAATCAATCGAAAGGGCTTTGGGTTCTTGCTAAACTACCTGCGCCCCTACCGCCGACTCACCACACAACTCCTCGTGGGAATGCTTGTTGCAAGCCTCATTCAGTTTCTGTTCCCGTTCCTCACCCAAGCAGTGGTGGACGTCGGCATCGAAAACCAAGACCTCGGCTTTGTCTGTCTCATCCTTTTTGCACAGCTCATGCTCTTCGCCGGGCAAACTACCGTCCGCTTCCTCCAAAACTGGATTCTGTTGCACATCGGCACACGGGTCAACATTTCACTAGTCAGCGACTTTTTGGTGCGGCTCATGTCGCAGCCCATCAGCTTCTTCGACGCCAAAATGACTGGCGACCTCTTGCAGCGTATTGGAGACCACCGGCGCATTGAGGAGTTCATGACAGTGAGCACTTTGAACATCATTTTCTCGGCATTTAACCTCGTGATTTTTGGTGGCGTACTGGCTGTTTACAACCTAAAAATATTCGCTATCTTCTTGATTGCCAGCGTTTTGTACGTGGCTTGGATTTTCTTGTTTTTGAAGAAACGGGCTGATGCGGACCTCATGCGGTTCAGGGCATTGTCAGATAACCAAGGTGCCATCATCGAGCTAATCCAAGGGATGCAGGAAATCAAGCTGCAAAACAGCGAACACAAGCGCCGCTACGGTTGGGTGCATATCCAAGCCCGACTTTTTAGGGCAAACGTGCGCTCGCTCTCCGTCACGCAGTGGCAGGATGCCGGGGCGCAGTTCATTGCCCAAATCAAGGACATTTTCATCATTGCCATCGCAGCGGCGGCAGTCATCGAAGGCAGCATGACACTCGGCATGATGCTCGCCACGATGTTCATCCTCGGCCAACTGAACGTGCCGTTGCAGCAAATCATCACCTTCGTGCGGGCAGCACAGGATGCCAAAATCAGCCTCGAACGGCTGAGCGAGATACACCAAGAAGGGATTGGCGATGAGGGGACGAGAAATCAGGAATCTGGGGTGAGGAAACAGAGCCTCACCACCCATCACCTCTCATCCCTAAGTTTGACCCTCGAAAACCTAAGCTTCCGCTACAACCCGCTCTCCGATTTTGTGCTGAAAAACATCAATTTGACTATCCCTGCTGGCAAGGTAACAGCCATCGTGGGCACGAGCGGAAGTGGTAAAACGACACTCGTGAAACTGCTCCTCGGCTTCTACGAACCAAGTGTCGGCACGGTGAAAGCGGGCCAGTTTTTCCTCAAAAACATCCCCGCCGACCAGTGGCGAGCGCAGTGTGGTGCAGTCATGCAGGACGGATTTGTTTTCTCCGATAGCATCGCTTCAAACATCGCTGAGAGCGAAGCTAGCTGGGAAACCATTGACCAGAAAAAGCTGCTTAAAGCCGTGCAAGTAGCTCATATTCAAGAGTTTATCGAGAATCTCCCACTGGGTTACAATACCATCGTCGGGGCGAAAGGTAACGGCCTCAGCCAAGGCCAACGTCAACGGTTGCTCATCGCTAGGGCGGTTTACAAGGAACCTGATTACCTGTTTTTTGACGAAGCAACCAACGCTCTGGACGCACATACCGAGAAAATCATCAACGAAAACCTCAACCATTTTTTCGAGGGAAAAACGGTGATTGTGGTTGCACACCGGCTCAGCACCGTTAAGAATGCCGACCAAATCGTGGTGCTGGAGCGGGGTGAAATCGTGGAGGTGGGAACCCACGAGGAGCTATCTAAACGAAAAGGAGCGTATTATCAATTGGTAAAAGAACAACTGGAACTTGGAGCGTGAATTGTTTTTTATGCACTCATAGCTCATAAGTTTATAACTCAATAAATGCCTGATTCATCCAACATAAAACTCAACGAGCGCTACGACATTGAGGCGCTCATCGGCAGCCCACCCGGTTGGACGCTGCGGTGGGGCCTCACGGCCATGCTGGCTGTGCTGGTGTTGATGCTGGGCATAGCCTACTTCGTCAGCTACCCCGACATCGTGGAGGCTAGGGCCGTGCTCACCACCGAAAACCCACCCATCCGGTTGGCGGCTGCAACAAGTGGTAAACTGGCGCAATTGAAGGTCAAAAACGGACAAGTTGTGCAGCTCGGCGACCTATTGGCTGTGCTTGAAAATCCTGCAAAACTGAGCGATGTGCAGCAGCTGGAGACGATATTGCAGAACATGGTGGGAAAGGAAGATGCGGCTTACCTCGATACACAACTTCCCCACACGCTGCAACTGGGCAGTTTGCAGGCCAGTTATGCTAGCTTCTCTCAAAAGCACAAAGACCTCCGCTATTTTCTTTCGCAAGACATCAACTATTTGAAAATCAGCAATTTGCGCAAGCAAATGGAAGTAGTGGGCACACTGAACAAATCGCTCGCAAGGCAAGAGAAAATCTTGGCAGAGGAAGTGGTAATCGCACAAAAAAACATGGAGCGTGACAGCACCCTTCTCGCCGTCAAATCGCTCAGCAAACTTGAATTCGAAAAAAGCAAAACCGACTGGTTGGCTCGGCGGCGTGAACTTGAAGCACTCCGCTCCGGCACATCGCAGAACAACCTCCGCGTCCGGGAGATGGAGGCGCAAATCCTTGACCTTCAGCAGTTGCAGTCTGATGGTGAGTCGCAGCGGCTGCTCGATTTCAGGGCAGAAGTGCAGCGATTGAAAGGTGAAATAGATGCTTGGAAGCAGACCTATTTGCTGTTGGCGCCCGTGAGTGGTGAGGTGGCGCTGACCAAAGCTTGGAGCGAACAGCAACAAGTGGAGGCTGGCACCGAAGTCCTCACCATCGTGCCAATGGAAAGCGCTGGCCGTGTGATTGTCAAAGCTCAATTGACCAACAACCGCTCCGGCAAAGTGAAGGTGAAAATGCCCGTCAACCTGCGTCTCGACAGCTACCCCTACCAAGAATTTGGGGTGCTGAACGGCCAAGTGCAACGCATCGCAGTCGTGCCAGGCGAACAGGGCTACGAGCTGGAAATCAGTGTCCCCGCCGACCTGAAAACCAGTTACGGCCAAATCATCCCCTTTCGGCAAGAGATGCAGGGTACAGCTAGGATTGTCACGGAAAAGCGTAGCTTGTTGGAAAGGGTCATGGACAGGATTCTGGCTGCATTCGAGGCCAACTGATTCACCGATCACGCATCAGCCTTCATCAATTCCTTTCTCATCTCCTTGCGGAAAAGCACCTGCGTCAGCATGTCCCCCACGGGTTTTTCCCACATGCGCCACTGCACAGAGTCACTGGTCCAACCCGTTTGCAGTTGGTCAAAAAGGGCTGGGTTGCAATGCAACCCAAGCATCTCCAGGTAGCTCTTCAAGTGCTGCAACTGCCAAATTTGGCGGTAGTCCCGCACGATTTCCATTCGGAATCGCCTGACAATCAACAAACTAAGTTCGTCTATCCAAGCTGCCGGATTGTTTTTCAGCAATCGAAAAACAAGTGAATGTTCTGTGGGGAGTGAATTGGTTTCGTTCAAAAAGCGGATTGCCAAGCGGTTCAATTCGGCTCCAGATACCTGCCTGAACAGTTCCAAATCATTGTAGTTGCCCCAAGTGGCCAAGTCCTCGTTTTCGTACCAAAATGCCACCAAGGCCGCTGCCCAGTCTGGCGATTGGCGGTAATTGAGGCCGTGCAGCAGCCCCGTTATCAGCGAAGCGCACCAGTCCGTCGTGGCGAAAAGCTGCAAGATGTCCAGTGGTTGTTTGCCAAAATGCCCCTCCCAAAAACTGGGCGGCAACTGCGACAACATTTGGACAATATAGGAAGCACCCGCACCTTCCTTACTTTTGAATTTCAACAATCCATCCCGAAGGGCACTGGTATCCAATTCATCCAAAACACTGACTATCAGCTTTTTACCATCCCATCGAAGTAGCGAAGCTGCTCGTGCAGCCATGCGCTGGAGGAGTTGCGAACCGGGTAGCTTGGTGAGCAAATGTGCTGCGTGTAGCCTGACATCTTGCCGTTTGTCGTCAAGACAGCGCTCCAAAAATGGCTCGTCGCCAAGGGAGATGCCCGTCTCCAAGATGGGCAGGAACGCCGTTTTATCCGCCAAGCTCTCTGATTCCCAAGTGGTTTCGAGGAGTTGGAGCGCAAAGCCCGGAGACTGCCGCCGCCAAAAACGGAGTTGCGCCAGTCGTTCGTTGCGGCTGCCCGTTTGCCAATCGAACTTGGAGGGGTCTTGCAGCCACTGCGACCAATCTGGGTGCTGGCGCAAAAGCCAACGACCAGCCTCCCCCAGCAGTGGCTCGATTTGTGGCCACAGCAAATTGAGGTCAGACTGCTGCATCAAAGCGGGAATTTCGGCAGTGGGCAGTGACATTCCGGCAGCTTTCATCAAAGCCAAGAACTCGGGAAGCACCGCTCGATGTGCCCCAGTGAGCATCAAATGCAGGTGGTTCGCAGTTTTGAACGAGGCGGTTTTTGCTTCTGAAATATGGGCAAGTTGAGGCAAATCAGCATCAAAATCGGCGAGTAGGAAGCCCGCACGCCGCATCTGCGCAAGCAAAGCTGCTCCATCGGCAAGCACCAACGATGGTTCTTGGGCGGTGTCAATGCCAAGTTCGGCAAACGCATCGAGGGTGCTATCCTTGAAACGACTATTTTCGGTGCCCAAGAGGGCATTTTTGACGAGGTCTTGCCACATTTTTAAGGAAAAAAGGGTGAATTCCGGCAATTTTGCATCAGCAAAGCTGGAAAAATTCTCGGGATTAGGCAGTGGCGGAGCTGAAAACAAAAAAGCCCCTTCGGGTAGAAGGGGCCAGTGTTTAAGCCAGAGAATGGCTAGTAAAACAACAAAAATCGTAGGTTTGACGCCTGATTTGAATTTGGTCACAATTCCAACAAAAGCTTTTCGAAAATGAACATCGCAATTATTGGCTTCGGAAAAATGGGCAAAACCATCAAAGCGCTTGCAGAAGCAGGTGGCGACCAAGTCGTGCTGACCATTGACTTGGACAACCAATCGGATTTTACGGTTGAAAATCTCAAAAAAGCTGATGTTGCCATCGAGTTCACCAGGCCGGAAACTGCCTTCGAGAACATCAAAACCTGCCTTGAGGCTGGCGTTCCCGTAGTTTGCGGAACGACTGGCTGGCTCGACCGGTTGCCCGAAGCTTTGGACGTTTGCGAAGCTAAGAACGGTGCCCTGTTCTATGCCTCCAATTACAGCATCGGCGTAAACATTTTCTTTGCCGTGAACCGCTACCTATCTGGGCTGATGGCCGAGCAGCCGCAGTACGACGTGCGCATGGAGGAGGTTCACCACACCCAGAAGCTCGACCACCCAAGTGGTACAGCCATCACTTTGGCGCAGGGTATTCTAGAGAATATTTCGAGAAAAAAGACTTGGGCGACCCATCTGCAAACCGCTGACAACCAACAATTTGCAACGCAAGACGAAGCCCTGCCCATCATCAGCAAGCGCCAAGAAAACGTGCCCGGCACGCATATCGTAACTTGGGAATCCGGCATTGACACCATCGAAATCAGCCACACGGCGCACTCACGGGAAGGCTTTGCAAGGGGCGCTCTGGCAGCCGCCAAATGGCTGGTGGGTCGGCGTGGGTTTTACGGGATGAAGGAGATGTTGGGGTTTTGAATTGAGAATTGAGAATTGAAAACGGAGAATTGGATGAGCGCTAATTCTCAATTTTCACTTTTTCTTTACTTCGTTGCCCACCAAACGAGCCCGGCGATGCTCGCCCCAATGATTAGCACCTCCAAAAGATTGCCCATCGCTCGGCTGCGAACCCGCACGTTTACCACCACAATCAGGGATATGATGAAGGCGATGAGCGTCATCATCAGGATGATGCCGCCAGTGGCCCCCGTCACCTCGGCCATGTTTTGCGACTTGGCAACTTTCGGAAAAAGCAGCAGAAAGGCGGTGGTCAGTACAGCCGAAATGCCGCCGGTCAACAGCCCTGCGAGTAGCAACTTCCAGGGTTGAATACGCTTGGCAAGGTTGTTCACGCTGCGGATGGCACTGCTCACCACCAGCCAAAGCGCTACCAGCATCAGTCCGATGGTGACTTCGTCAGAATAGCCGCCGAATACTTTTGTGAGGTTGTCCTGAAAAAAAAGTAGGGCGATGATGATGCCCGTGAGTATCGCACAGGCGATGATGATGCTGCGAGTGAGCACACTGTTCTCGACGTTGGAGAGGGACGATTTTTCTGTGGCCATAATTTTTGCTTTTGGTGAAAACTTGCTGCAAAACAACGCAAAAAACCAACGGCAAAAAGTAGATTTGCATGGCACCGTACCTTAGTTTTTTCAAGCAAAAATGCAAGCCATGCAGACAATGACGCCAACCATGATTCCCGAAAATGCCCACACCGACATACCGGGCAACCCATCCACCGCCATCAGTAGTCCGCTAAAGTTGAACGACCGCACCAACGGCCAACCGCTCCGGGTGCTTTCCGAAGCCGATTGGGCATTCTGGCTGCACAACGGCTACGTGGTCGTGAAGAACGCCTTGCCACGAGAAATGGCCAAACGCACGGCCGATTTCCTTTGGGAATTTGAAGAAAAGAACCCCAACGACTCTAGCACTTGGTACACCCCGCCCCGTGCCGAAATGCAGATGAAGGAGTTGACCAATACGGGCATGGTGGAGGTGTACAACCATCAATTGCTGTGGGAAAACCGCCAGTGGCCCCGCATTTACGATGCCTTCGTGGACATCTGGGGTACCGAAAAACTCTGGGTGACGATTGATAGGGCCAACCTGAACCTGCCCATTCGCCCAGGCCATGAGTACAAGGGCTTCATCCACTGGGACTACGACCCAGAGACCCGCCCCGTGAACGTGCAAGGGGTACTTGCACTCGCCGACCAGACCGACGAGAACATGGGCGGCTTTCAGTGCATCCCAGAATTGTTCAGAACCTACGATACTTGGAAGCTCACGCAACCCGCTGACCGCAATCACTTTCAGCCAGACATCTCTGGCTTCGAGTTGGTGAAGGTGCGACTAGAGGCGGGCGACCTGCTCATCTTCAACAGTCTTTTGGCGCACGGCATACGCCCCAACCTCACACAAGACAATGTACGCATGGCCCAATACATCGCCATGATGCCAGCCCAAGAAGACAACGAGGCGCTTCGCCAATGGCGCATCAGCTCATGGCGTGACCGCATTGCGCCGGAGGGCTACGCCTTCCCCGGTGACCCTCGCCGCTGGGAACAGACTCGCTACGGCACTGCTGAGTTGTCGGAGTTGGGCAAGAAGCTGCTGGGTTTGGAGCGTTGGGAGGACTAATTTTAGTTCAATCGGCGCGATGTTGACCAAAACATATCTCACCTAAAAGGAGAACGCCGTATTTCACTTGACTTGAACACCCTGCCTTGAGTAGTGTCGTCTAGGTAAATCAGTGGTGGGGTGTAAACACATATTGGACAGCATGAACGATAACCTACCTCCATTTTGGCATCCAATTTATTCGCCTGTCCTGCTTTCACGTTGACGCCAGCTATTTTCGCAGGCTTGTATCCTGTGTAGCTAAACTCGATATCGTACATCCCGTCTTGTATATTGGAAATGCTGTAAAAACCATCTAAGTCGGTTTCCGTGCCCGTTTTCAAAACTCCTTTGGAG
Organism: uncultured Saprospiraceae bacterium; assembly: GCA_964442355.1. Classification (GTDB taxonomy): domain Bacteria; phylum Bacteroidota; class Bacteroidia; order Chitinophagales; family Saprospiraceae; genus UBA6168. The sequence continues at coordinate 7,714 of CAYTZS010000064.1, forward strand.
TAAACGGCGACGGTTGCAAAAATCAAGGGTTCGCCAGTTTCACTGTCCAAAACCCTGCCTTCCAACTTGATCTGTGCCGATACCGCAATTCCACAAAACAGCAACAAGATGGTCATCGAATTTTTCATGCTTTGGTATTTAGTACACTGTAAATCAAATAAATAGGCATTTTATCGTGACTTAGAGTGCTTTTAGTTTAAACTACAAACAAATTGCTTTATCACCACAAATAACACCCAAAAGCAATTTTCCAGAAAACCAATTATCCCCAAAAATCAGGTTCCTGATTTCAAGCCCTGTTTCCCCAACTATGAACAATCAGGGATTTTACCACATATTGAAATTGAAAACGCCTACCCTACTTTTTCAATCACCAAATTTATTTCCATGAATCTGAAAAGCATTGTATTGCTATTCCTTTTGGCCATTGTTGGCTTCGCATCCTGTAAAAAGGACAAGGAAGAAACCCCCATCACTCGAGTAGAAATTCGCTTGACCGATGACCCCTGCGACTGCCAGCAGGTGAACATTGACCTTCGTGAAATCCAGGTGAAATTGTCGGGCGACAGTTCGCAGTGGGTGACCTTGGCTACCAACGCTGGCGTTTACGACCTGCTGTTGTTCCAAGACATTGACACTTCCATCGCTACGGGGAATTTACCAATCGATGATACCCTGCAAGAAGTGCGCTTCGTACTAGGGCCGAACAACACGGTGATGGTGGACAGCGTCATCTACGACCTAGAAACGCCGAGTGCCCAGTCTTCAGGGCTGAAGGTGAAAATCAACAAACAATTGGGCGTATTGCTGAACACGTTTGTGCTCGATTTCGATGCTGCCGAATCGGTGAAAGTAAACGGCGGCGGCAAGTATATGCTTGACCCCGTTATCAAGTTCCAGTAGTTTTTACACTGCGCTTTGAAAAGGGCAAATGGGTGATTTTCTGATGAAAGTCATCCATTTGCCCTAAAAACAAACAGCGGCTGCATCTTCGATGCAGCCGCTGTTTGTTTTTAGGGGGTTTTGGCGGTTTTTCTGCGAAAAACCGCCAAAACCCCATATTGTAATGTAGCCAGCCCAAAATTAGGGGTGAGTCTTTTCAATTGTGCACTTGGTCAATCCATTTTGACCAATTTCGAAGCAACAACCTGCTGCCCAGCCCTGAGCTGGAGCCAATACATCCCCGCTGCCAAGTCCATCGTCTCCAAGCCAATCCGGTGCTGGCCAGCCACCATTTTGCTAGCTACAACAAGTTGGCGTACCTGCCGTCCCATCGCATCGTAAAGGACCAAACCAACATCAACGGACTCGTGCAAATCGAACTCCACCCAAAGCTGGTGATTGAACGGATTTGGGAAAGCCTTGATATTCAAGCGGTTAGACAATGAGTGCTTGGTTCCCGTCAGCATCGTCAAGTTCAAGGTAACCAAACTGTCGCAGCCCTGCCAAGTTTGTAGGGGCACTTGATAGGTTCCTCCTTGGCTGAACACCAAGCCGCCCACTACCACGAACTCACCGGGAGCAATAGTGTCATGGATTACCGTTTCAACATTGGGAAAAACATGGAAAGTAACCGTAGCAATGGAGTCGCAGCCCAAGGGCAGGCTGACGGTGTCCACGATGACCGTATCGCTGAACAACTGGATGCCGTTGTAAAAACTGCCTTCGCAAACATTGAATTCGTAGCTCGTTTGCAGCAAGTCCGTCACCGTCAAATGGGCGATGATGGTGCTGTCGCAACTGAGCGTCCAAGTAGGCAGCACGGTCGTTATGGTCGTGTCGTTGTTCACTTGCACCCCTCCGTAAATGCTTCCTGCACAAAGGCTTAGGTCAATTTCAGTGGTCGAATTCCCCTCGATGTACACCTCCCGCACCAGCGTGTCGAGGCCAAAGCCATTTCCGACGATGAAGGTCACTTCGTAAAAGCCTGCTTGCGGGAAAGACACGGTTGGGTAGCGCTGGTCAGTTTCGGCAGGCGTAGCGCCGGGGAAGTACCAGTACCAGCTTTCGGGATTGGAATAGCTCAGGTCAAAAAACTGCACCACAGGGGCTTCGCAGTCGGCATTGTGGTTGAAGCCAAAAACGGCGGTCGGAGCAGCGCCAATGGTGATTGTTTGCTGATAAGTCACTGTACCACAGTCATTTGTAGCGGTCAACGTGACGGTGTAAGTACCGTTTTGCGGGTAGGTGTAGCTCGGATTGGCAGCCATTTGGCAAGTGCCGTCGCCATAGCACCACTCGAACTGTGTGCCGCCGAAGCCCATCGGGTCGGCGCTGAGGTTGACGAACTGAACCGTGGCACCGTTGACAATGGGCGTGAAATTGGCGGTAGGTGCGGGATTTATCTGGATGAAATTGGCGTAGGTGGCCTCATGCTCGCCAGCCGCATTTTGCACCAACAATTTCACCTCAAAAACACCTGCGGTTTGGTAAGTGATGGCAGGCGGGTTTTCCCCAAAATGCGCTGCGGGCGTGCCGCCCTCAAACGTCCATTCCCAGTGCGTGGGGTTGCCTGTCGCTTCGCTGAAAAACTGCACGGTTTCGTTCACGCAAACCTCCGTCAAATCCGCCTCGAAAAATGCGACGGGAGGCATGAGCGTGTTTGTTTCCCGAAGGAAAATGGGCGCTCCCGTGAGGATTATGCCATTTGGTGAAATGGCCGTGGATTGCCCCGTCTCCGAAAAATCCCAGGCCATGCGCTGTAACTGACCGACGCCCAAACTCACTGGAAATGAATACGTTGCGCTGGCCACCTCGCTCAAGTCGGACTCGGTTTTGGCCCAAAGTACATACACGAAATCGCCGTTGGCATCCGAAAAAGCGGCCCCACCGATGTTGGCAGGGAGGTTCAGGGCTTGGGTTCGCTGCTGGTTTAGGTCGGTACCAAAAAGCAGGTCGGAGGTGGTTTTCAGGGCTATGCCTTCAACCGTTTTGGTCACGTTGAAAGGCGTGCTACCTTCCATTTTTGCATAAAAACCCATGACCTGAAACGGGTCGGTAGCTTCCCAAACATTCGTGGTCTCCGCAAGTCGGAAGATGTTGAGTTGCCGAATGTCGTCCCTCACACTCTCCACCCACGCCTTTATCATCCAGTTGCGCTGTGCCTCATCCGTGCCGATGAAGCCGTAAAACGACCGCCTAGGCAGGTTCGCCTCACTGATAATCCATTCTTTTTCAGGCATTTGTGTGCCGTCGTAGCCGTAGTTGGCCAGCACGTCTTGGAAGCTGGCCTTCACCCGTGGGATGCCGTTCACGGCGGCGTCGCTGTGGCGCTCGTAGGCAAATTGGCCAGCGGCCACATCAAAATACTGCGTACTGCCGTCGAAGTGCGGGTAGCTCTTGAAGCCGACTGCGTCGAAATAAGCGCCACCTTTCAGCGGGTAAGGCGATTGCACCGAGCCATCGAGCGGGTTGTCGGTATTGCGGCAAACGGCGTCGAGGAATGACGGAAAAGCGATGCCACTGATGGTCACGTAGGCATCTGGGTCGAGGTAGCGCACGATTTCATACGCAATGCGCAGGCTTCGGACATAGTAGAAAATGGGGGCCTTGAGTTCGTAGTCGCAGGGGTCGGGGTTGTTTTCCCACCAGTTGCCCAGCTCGCCGGGCGGCAGCCAAGCCTTGTCGCCCGTCAGGTCGAAGTCGGGCGAGTTGTAAACCTCCCAAAACCGCACGTAATCCTTGTAGGTGCTGACCGTGTTCCAAACGTAGCGGGCAAACGGATTGGCATCGTTGATGGGCGTGCCGTTCGCCCCGCCATCCCAGATGTCGAGGTACAAATCCTTGAACAAAGCGCTCTGGTAATCCGGGCAGTAGCGGATGGGGTCCCGGTTTTGCGCAGCCGGAAAGGCCAGCAAGAAGCTGTTGTCACGCAGGTCAAGGTTGTTGAAATGCTCGAACTCAGCCAAGCGGGTTTCATAGCCGAGGTCGAGGAAGGCGCTCTCGCCGGTGTAGGTTCGCACCGCCTTCACCCCTACCCCATCCACGTTTTCGAGGATGTTGCCTGCGGCAATATCGGCTTGCTGCATGGAAGTCCAATTGGCCACATAGTCCCAAGTCGTGCCGGGACGAAACTTTCCCGTAAAGGTCGGGATGCTGTCGTTGGCCGTGAAATCGAGCTGGGTAGTGGTTGGGGAAACAATGCTCAGGGTTTGCGTTGCATTCACCATACCGCATTGATTTTCAGCGGTTAAGGTGACGGTGTAGTTGCCGGATTGTAGGAAAACATGCGTTGGTTCTGGCTCGGTCACAGTGTTGCCATCGCCAAAATTCCACGTAAAATCATACAGCCCGTAGGACGTCAGGTTTTTGAAAAAAACGATGGGGCCGGACTGCTCTACACTGAATGCCGGGCTAGGCAATTGCTCCAAAAACAACGGCTGCGTTTGCTCCGCAATGACTTGGCCAGCGGCATTTTTTGCTTGCAAACTGATGGTGTAGTTGCCAGCTTGGCTGAGGGTAGTCGTAGGGTTTTGGGTGGTAAAAGTAATGGGTAATCCACTCGGCGTCATTACCGTCCAGAGCCACGAGGCAGCGCCAGTGACCTGTGGCGTGAGTTGCAAATTGAACGGCACACAGGCAGTGTTGGCATTCATGTTGAACACCCGTTGCATCAGGAAAATGGGCGTGGCGGTCAGTGCAATGTTCGCCGAAGGCGATGAAACGGCATCGTACGTGGTGCTGGCGTTCCATTCGCATTTAAGCAGGTTGGTGACGTTCAAACCCGTTGGAAATGAATACGTTGCGCTTGCTGTCTCGCTTTGGTCGGTCTGCGTTTTTGCCCAAAGTACATAGGTAAAATTGCCGAAAGCATCCTTCAGCGCAGCACCGCCTACGTTTGCAGGCAACTGCAATTGCGCCGTGCGAATGGGGTCGAATGTTTTCCCAAACAGCACATCCGAAGCTGTCTTGTGAGCAATGCCGAGGTCGTTGAGTTGTTGGTAATAGCCGTGGTTGTAGTCGAGTCGTTTATAGAGGCCCATCAAGTCAAATTCCGAGTAGGCATTCTCAAATTTCGTGTCCTCGGCGAGCTTGTAAACCTGCATCTGCTGGATGTCGTTGGCCATGCAGGTGACCATCGCCTTGATGATGAAATTGCGCTGCGCAACGGCAGAACCGATGAAGTTCTGGCCAGGGTCGGAGGGGTCAGGAAAAGGCTTGCGTGGTAGGTTGATTTCCGTGATAATCCATTGCTTTTTGGGGTAGGTCGAGCCGTTGTAGCCGTAGCTGTCGAGCACTGCTTGGTAGGCTTCTTTGGTACGCACGAGGGCATTAGCTGCGCCGTCAGAGTGGCGATAGTAAATCCAATCTTGCGTTACGTCGCTGTACTCCCGCAGCCCGCCGTCGAAATGCGGGTAGCTGTGGTAGCCCATCACGTCGAAATAAGCGCCGCCCTTCAGTGGGTATTCGGCGGTCACGGAACCATCCACAGGGTTGTCGGTATTGCGCAAGATGGCATCCAAAAAAGATGGGTAACCCGTGCCAGAAACCACGACGTAGGCATCGGGGTCTAAGGTCTTGATGATGTCCCAAGAGATGCGCAACAACCTGACATAGTGGAAGATGGGCGCCCGTAGCTTGTAGTCGCAGGGGTTGGGGTTGTTGTCCCACCAAGAGTTTGGAGCGCCGGGCGGCAGGTAGCCAAGGCCGCCCGTGTAGTCGAAGCCGGGTTCGTTCCAGATTTCCCAAAACCGCACAAAGTCCTTGTATTCGTTGACGATTTTGTAGAGGTAGGCAGCGTAATAATTGTCGTCGTTGTAGGGAGTCCCATTGGCACCACCATCCCAAATTGGGGTGTACATGTTGGCAAAAAGCGTGGATTGGATGCCTGGGCAGTACTGCGTGGGGTCTTGGTGCGCCGCCGATGGGAACCCCACGATGACCGTGTGTTCGCTCATGCCCAACTCGGCGTATTTTTGGAAAATTGGCAAACTGGCGTCGTAACCCGCCACTTCCGTGTAGCTCTCGAAAATGCCGGGCCGGAGCGACTTCACGCCTGCTCCAAGCACTTGTCCGCCAGCCGAATTGGGCAAAGCTGCGACCATGCCCCCTGCGGCCAAAACGGCAAGCTGTTCCTCGGAAAAAGCAGTGTACTGTCCGATGTTGGCAGCAGGATGAAAACCGAGCGTGTAGGGCTGGACTTGGTCATTGGCGGAGAAGCTGACCTGTGCAAGCGAGCTGGTGCCACTACTCCCAATGAGCCATAAGCACAGCAAGGTCAGGGATTGAATTTTGGACATAGCGTTGCAGTGTTTTTCAGTGTTAACCAAAGATGGGGGGAATAGAAGTGCGTAAGACCGAAGCCACTGGGAGGTGAGGATTAGCAAAGTTAATTGCTATTTCCCAGAAAATGAAACAACGGGGTTTGGGGGTGAAAATCGCCTGCGCTTATCATAACTCCCTACGATTCAGGGCAACCAGCAACGATTCCATGTTGTTCCTCGCAAAAACATAGTACAGCTTGTCGCCCACCTTCACAGACCGAATGCGCCGCACCTCTCCTTTTATCCGCAAATCACCGAGGGGGAATGCTTCCATCTTACCGTCCTTGCCAATGCGCAACACATTGCCGTAGCTGGCATCGTAGCTGCCCATTTCGATGTTGCACTGGTAAAAGTTGCCACCGAGCAGCACCTCTTGCTTGCCATCACCATCAAGGTCGGCAAGTTGGGCGGCGTTTAGGGTAGACAGTTGAAGTTCATCGGGAAGTGGGTGCGGCTTGTATTGCCCATTACCGAGGTTTTCGAAATACATGCTACGCAAGATGTTGGCTTCCCAGACCTTCGCTTTTGCGAGTTTTTCCTTGCCAAAAACCTCGGCCAAACTAGCCTTTGCGAAGTCTCGGGATAGCAGAAACTGCTTCTTCAGGTGCGGCAATTGCTTAGTGATTTCTTCGAAATTGGCGAACGGAATTTCCTTGCCTCCGAGGTAATAGGTCAATACCTGCTCTATTTGGTCGTTGTCGTCAAAGTCGTTCACGTAGAGTTTGAGGGGCTGCGTTGGGGTGGGCTTGAAGCGGGCATTTTCGCCAAAATTCCCCGCCAAAATGTCCATATCTCCATCGCCGTCGAAGTCGTGCGGGAGAAGGAAGTTCCACCAGCCAGTCAAGGTTTTTGATTGGGTATCTTGGATTTCAGCCTTCCGAAATTTGCCGTTGTCATTGTAAAAAGCGGTCGGTGCGGCCCACTCGATAGCGAGCAACAAGTCTGGGTCACCATCGGCATCCAAGTCGGACCATGTGCCGTTTTTCACCAACCCGACTTGTTGTAGGTCAGGAGAAAGCTTTGACGTTACATCCTCGAATTTACCGTTTCCGAGGTTTTGCAGCAGCACGGAATTGGGCGTCACGCCATACTTCCAGGGCGTCGCCCGTGCCCCAAAGAAGAAATCAACCAACCCATCCTTGTTGAAATCGGCGGGCAAGACGCATGCAGCTGTCATGTAAACACCCTGAAAATCAACACGTTGCAGGTTCCCTTTACCATCATTGAGGTAGTAGCGCTGCTTCATGGCCTCTTCTGTGCCCTGGTATTCGTTACCGCCAGCGGCTACTACCAAATCGAGGTCACCGTCGTTATCAATGTCCACAAAAACGGCATCCACGTCTTCAAACAAGCTGTCGGCGAGAATGGCGGCAGGCGTTTTTTCCTCGAAACTGCTGTCCTTTTTTTGGTAAAAAACGGCGCTGTGGTGCTTCTTGCAGGAGCCAAAAAACACGTCCTCCAAACCGTCGCCGTTCAAGTCGCCAACTGCTAGTGCTGGTCCCTCTGCCGACACCATGTTCGGAATTAGCCGCTCCCGATTGAACTCCACGAACGGGTTTTCCTTGTGCTTGAACCTCAACCCTGTGCGGGCGGTCACATCCTCAAAAGCAAAGGTTGGAGCAGCTTTTTCATGGAGTTTTTCAAAGTCAAAAACGGGCAAACCGGCCTTCCAACTCACTTCGAAAACACCATTGAACTGAACTTGGCCTAGGCGCTGGTAACTGCGGTCTGGCCAGATTACCACGATGGAGTCCACCGTGCTCGTTTCGCCGATGCCGAGGTGCAACGGCCCCATCATGCTCGACTGGTAGCCACGCACCGGGAAGTTTTCGTACACGATTTTTTGGCCTTTTTTGAAAACGACCACTTTCGCACCCACGGCGTGGAGGTTGCCGGGCGAGCCTTTCAACTTCAAATCAAGGTAAGCGTTGTTGGCGCCCCTACCCTTCTCGGCGTTCAGGTTTTTATAGACAAATGGCTCGTCCTCGATGTTGTTCACTACGATGTCGAGGTCGCCGTCGTTGTCGAGGTCGGCGTAGATGGACCCGTTGGAGTAGCTTTCGACATTGCCCTGCACCTGCCCCGTCACGTCGTTGAAGCGCAGCGTGGAAGTGTTCTTGAAAAACTTGTTCTTCAACTTGATTTTGGGCATCTTGTCAATGTACACCAAGTCTTCCTCCACGAGGTTGTTGGTCGCTTCCTTGTACCGGATGTCGCTGTTTTCCCTGAATTTCACATAGTCAATATCGTTCATGCGGTGCGGGATGCCGTTGGCAATGAACAGGTCTTTCCAGCCGTCGTTGTCGAAGTCCACGAACAGCGACGCCCACGACCAGTCCGTGGCATGGATGCCAGCGAACATGCCAATTTCCTTGAAAGTCCCGTCGCCGTTGTTCACTTGTAGGGCGTTTCGGGCGAACTGTTGGTTGTAGCCGTAGCTGAGTTTGAAAAGGTTGACGCCGTAGTCGTCCTCACCGAGCGAGCTTTTGAGGATGAACGGGTCTTCGGGCAACATGTCAAGCGAGATGATGTCCGCCCAGCCGTCGTTGTTGATGTCGCCAATGTCCACACCCATCGAAAATTGGCTGGTGTGCTGGATTTGCTCGGTCAGCACTTCTTTGAACATGCGGCCACCGCCGGGTTTGGGTATGTTGATGTAGAGGTAATCGTTTTCGTGAAAATCGTTGCCGATGTAGATGTCGGGCCAACCGTCGAGGTTCAAGTCACCGGTGGCAATGCCGAGGCCGTAGCCGATAACGCTGCTGTTGATGCCGGATTCCATGGTCACTTCCTTGAAAATGCCCCCGTCGTTGCGCATCAATCGGTCGCCGGAGAGCGTGTCTTTCGTGCCTTGGAAAGTCTTTTTTTGGCCAAAAGTACCGTTGGCGTGCAGCGAGTGGTTCATCTGGAACATGTCGAGGTCGCCGTCAAGGTCGTAGTCGAAAAAGGCAGCCTGCGTGCCGAAACCCACTAAGTCGAGGCCGTAGGGAATCGCCTCTTCGGCAAATTGGGGGACGCCATTTTCAACGCCCTTGTTAACGTAGAGCAGATTGCGCCCTTTGATGTTGTGGAAGTCGCCAACTTGGCTCACATAGATGTCGAGCAGGCCGTCGTTGTTGACGTCAACGACCGAGGCGCCCGTCGTCCATTTGGGCAATACCATGCCTTCGAGCAGGCCAGCTTGCTCGGTCACGTCCTTGAACTTGAGGTTGCCTTGGTTGAGGAAGAGCTTGTTGGCCTCCATGTTAGAGGTAAAAAACAGGTCAATCAGCCCATCGTTGTTGAAGTCGCCGGAAGCTACGCCGCCACCATTGAAGAAGTACATATAGTTGAACACGTTGAACTCACTGGTCTGCTTCATCACGTTCTGAAAGTCAAGTCCAGTAGTTTCTTTGCGGAGAAGCTCGAAATTGGCTCCGTCGTTGTCTGTGCTGCCTGTTTTTTTGCAGGCTGCCGCCAATATTACGCTGCAAGCAGCAAGGATTATTATTGAAAACCTGTTCATTTTGTTTGTGTCAGTTTTAGTGGTTTAGAGGGTTTAAAGGGTTTAAAAGGTTTAGAGGAGGGAGTATGAACTTTCTAAACCTACTTGGGATGGAACTTAAAAACCTTCGGCTCCTTGCCGTTCACTAGCGCCACAAATCGTTGGTCTTGGCCATTTTTCAGCTCGAAAATCTGCTTTACATTGCCCCGAACAAAGAACCCGGATGTCCGGTTTTCGACCCAGTTGAAATTGCCATCGCCTTGGTTCAACAGCACATGCCCAAAGCTGGCATCGAGGCGGGAGAACTGAGGCTGAAAGCCCGTGTCGTTGCCTGCCAACAGCAAGTCTGGGCGACCGTCGCCATTCAATTCGGAGACAAGGATGGCATTCACGCAAGAGAACTGCACCTCCTTCGGCAACGGTACCATGCGGAACTTGCCCTTGCCATCGTTCAGCGCAACCGCCGATTTGAAATAGTTGCCACGCCAGACCAGTGCTTTTTTCAACACTTCCTTCGGGAACAGGTCTTGAATGGCCCGCTTTGCGAAATCGGCATGTTTCAGATTTTCTTTTTTCAAACTGGGCACTTGGTCGGTCAGCTCTTTTTTCATGGGCACGGGCATGTCCTTTCCATCCACTCGCCGGGTAATGATTTTTTCGTACATGCCGTTCTTGTCCACGTCGCCTACCCAAAGGCGGGCGGGTTGCTCTGTCGTACCCGAAAAATAGAAGTTCTCACCCCGGTTGCCCAACACAAGGTCTTGGTCGCCATCGCCATCGAGGTCAGTGGCTTCCACAGCATACCACCAGCCGTCGTAGTCGTCGAGGTCGGTTTTTATCTTTTCAAATTGGCCATTATTGATTTTAAAAACCTGTGGATTCGTCCACTCGCCCACCACAATCAGCTCTGGCTTTTTGTCGCCGTCGAGGTCGGTCAGGATGGCATCGGTGGCCATGCCGATGGTGATGAGGTCAGGTGCAACTGTCTTCGCCGAGTTCTTAAACTGCCCCTTGCCCAAGTTCTCAAAAATGAAATGTTGTGGCGGCAAGCCGTACCTGCCCGGCACACTTCGGCTAAACACCAACAGGTCGGTGTCGCCGTCAGCATCGTAGTCGAAGGGCAGGACTTTTGAGGTGTTGTAGCCGTTGAGCGGCAATGCCCGGCGGTCTGGAGCGAAGCCACCTTTGCCATCGTTCAGGTAGAGGCCATCCTGCAACTCCCTCGATGTTTCGGGGTACTCGTTGCCGCCAGAACCAACGTAAAGGTCGAGGTCGCCATCGCCATCTGCATCGAAAAAAGCGGCGGCGGTGTCTTCGAGTTGTGCGTCTTTTTCGAGTTCTGGCTGCTTGCTTTTGGTGAAATTTCCGGCCTCATCTTGCAGGTAAATTTGTCCCGCTTGCCCCTTCGCCCCACCGATGAAAACGTCATCTAGCCCGTCGCCATTTACATCGCCGAGGGCAGCTCGTGGGCCTTCCCTCGACACCATTCTCATCACCAAACCTTCCGAGTAAAAATCAATAAAGTCATTTTCCTGGTGCGCATCGAAAGGCGAGGACACTGCTTCGAACAGCTCGTTTCCCCCCAAAACGACAGGTGATTCACTTGCCGATTTTGCGTCAGCATGGTTAAAAACCAGTGTGGTATCAACAGGCGGATTGACCAGCAATGAACGTTTTTGGTCAGGCCAAATAACGACGATGGAGTCCACTTTTTCATCCTTGCCAAGTCCAAAAACCATCTTGTAATCCACAGAAGATTGGAAGCCACGGGTAGGCACCAGTTGTTGGTTCAACACCTCGCTTCCCCTGTAAACGTTCACTTTTGAGCCAACAGCAAACGTGTTTTGCCCACCGCCTTTCAGTTGCACGGAAAGGCGGTGGTTCCCAGTTTCCTTGCTGGAAAGGTTGCGGTAGAGGAAGGCCAGTTCGTTGACGTTGTTCACCACGAGGTCGAGGTCACCATCGTTGTCGAGGTCACCGTAAGCTGCGCCATTGGAGAACGACGGGGTCGTGAAGCCCCATTTTTCGCCCACGTCCTCGAAGGTGAGGTCGCCACGGTTTCGGTAGGTTTTGTTCAAAATGGGGTTTGAGGGCATCTTGGCAATGACGTTTTCGATGTCCTCCCGCTTGCCGGAGAGTGCCATTTTCTGGATGACTTCGTCAGCGAAAAAGTTGATAAAATCCTGGTCAATCACGTCCCGTGCGATGCCGTTACAGACGTAGATGTCACGCAGGCCGTCGTTGTCCATGTCCCACATCAGCGCCCCCCAGCTCCAGTCGGTAGCGGCCACCCCAGCGTAGTAGGCTATCTCGCTGAAAGTGCCGTTTTTGTTGTTGAGTTGCAGCGTGTTCTGCATGTACTGGTGGTAAAAACCCCGCTCCTGCTTGAGCTTGTAAATGCTGTACGATTCAAAAAGCGTGTTAGATTTCAGGCGGGTTTCGTCGCCGGGCAGCATTTCGGTCGTGAAGATTTCGGGGTAGCCGTCGTTGTTGATGTCGGCCATGTCGGCGCCCATCGAGGCATGGCTGAGATGCTCCATCCATTGCTCTACTTCCTCTTTGAACGTGCCGTCTTGTTGGTTTACATACAAATAATCCCGCTCGTAAAAATCGTTGGAAATGAACAAGTCCGGCCAGTTGTCGCCGTTCAAATCGCCAACCGTGACACCGAGTCCGAAGCCGATGAGAGAGCCGAAAATACCTGCCTGCTTGGACACATCGGTGAACTTGCCGCCATCGTTGCGCAGCAATTTATCACCGCCGCCCTTCAGGAAATCAGCCACCGGCCAGTCTTTGGCATACAGTTCCCGGTTGTTGGAGTAGTTCAGCGTGTTGACTGGCATGAAACTATTGTTCAGGATATAGCAGTCGAGGTCGCCATCCAAGTCATAATCAAAAAAGGCAGCGTGGGTGGTGTAGCCGCTTTCGTTTAAGCCATATTCGGCGGCTTTTTCGGTGAAGCTGGGCGTGGAGGATTGCCCGCCGTTGTTGATAAAAAGCTCATTTTCGTGCGTGTCGCCCTCGATGTAACCAGCGTTGCAAACGTAGAGGTCGAGCCAGCCATCGGCATTGATATCCACCATAACTACGCCAGTGCTCCAAGCCTTTCCGCCAGCAACGCCCGCCTTTTCTGTGATGTCTTCGAACTGAAAATTGCCTTTGTTAAGGTAGAGCTTGTTGTCGCCCATGTTGGCGGTGAGGTACACGTCGGGCAATCCGTCGTTGTTGATGTCGCCAATAGCTACGCCACCACCGTTGTAGAAGTTGCGGTAGTTGAAGATGTTGAACTTGTTGGAGTTTTCCACCTTGTTGGCAAAGTGGATACCAGACTGCTCAGGTGCAATTTTCTCAAACAAAGCTGTGTTGCCCCCTCCTTTTTTGCATGAAAAACACAGTGCGGTCGCCAACAAAAACAGTATGCCGTAGCGCATGAACAGGGTGTTGTTTTTTATTTGTTCGACTTCGGTGGTGGCCAGGTTGCAATGCCTTCATTTTCAAGCGATTGAAACACTTCCAACGGATTCGACCCACCGAGGCGTCTATTTTAGAAACGCCGTCAAAAGTACGACAGTTTGGGGCAAAAAACGGCCAGTAGCTGTCAAAACTAAGTCCTGGTTACGAGGTTTTGTACTTATTTTTACCCACAACTACTACCCAAGTTGTCGCACCTCTGAATACGGGTAAAATCTTCCGATATGCCTGTCCAAACCTGTTCGAAAATATTGCTGATTTGGCTACTGCTGAGCTGCCAGTTGGCCGTCAGTCAGGTGCCTTTTAGCCGCACAGGACAGGTGTTTTTAGTGACACAAAACCCCAACGAACTGGTGGAATTTATGGTATCACCCGGAAGCAATACCCTAAATTTCAACACTTTAGCCCCTACCCCACTCACTGGCCTAGACGCCATCGGTTTCTGCAAAACAGATAACCTGTTGTACGGCATCTCCACTTTCAACAACCATTTGACGCAAGTGGACGCCAGTGGCTTCGTGCAGGACCTCGGCCCTCTCCCTCTCGACAATTCACTGACGTATTTGGCGGGGGACGTCAGTCCAGAAGGGCAGTTTCTGTACAGCATCGGCTCAGTGCCAGGCGCTGCGGATGTTCACATCGCAATAACCAACCTCCAAGCTCCCAATTTCAACACCAGTTTCGTGCAGTTGAACGGTAGTTGGCAACTGGTGGACATCGCCTTTGACCCATTTACGGCGGTGCTTTTCGGCTACGATCGCATGAGCCGCCAAATCGTCACCATCAACCCCAACAGCGGAGTGGTGACGCCGCTGAGCGTGATTGACCTCGAAAACGAAATCGAAGGTCTTTTCTTCGATGCGTTTGGGGATTTCCATGCTTACGGCAGGTCGGTATTCGGCATCGTGGATGCGCTTTTCATCATCAACAAAGTCACTGGCGACGAAAAACGTTTGGCCACAGGCCCAGTTTTCCAAGTGCTCGATGCTGCGTCCTGCCCATTTTCCTTGGAAGTGAAAAACGCCGTAGAACCTGCCGCCACCCTGCCCTGCACCGATCTGACCGTCACCTACACGTTGGCCAACGGCAGTGGCGAGACCATGCCGAATGTAAGTTTTGAGCACCAATTGCCTGCTGGTTTTTACCTGTCCGCAGTTACGCAAAACCCACTGGGTGTACAGGTGGACACCGTGAGCGAACCGGGCACCATCCGTTTCAATGACTTCAACTTGCCACCCGGCAACAAAAAAATCATCGTCAAATTATTGGTCAGCGATGTACCCGCTGGGGCGCACAGTAGCCAAGCAGTTTTGAAAAACCTGCCCCTTTTGTACGGTCTCGAAAGTCGCTCCGACAACCCGGCCACTGGGGGCTTCGAGGACAGCACGAGGGTGCAAATCAACCGATTTGATGCCGACACGCTTGCCTACTTTTGGTTCATCTGCCACGGCGAGACGCTGGTGCTCGATGGCAGTGAATTCGGGAGCACCATTGCCTGGAACACGGGAGCCACCAGCCCACAAATTGAGGTTTCGCAGGGCGGGTTTTATTCAATTGATGTTGCGACACGATGCCAGACTTTCGAGGTAAGCCATGAAGTCACCTCAGCATCTTGCCCCTATACCATTTCGTTGGCGCATGTTTTTGAACCCGACACCATTTTCCCTTGCAGCGATGTGATGTTCAGGTACATTTTGAACAACGCTTCGGGCGAAGTGCGGGAGGATGTTGCTTTGGTGGACACGCTGCCCCCCAGCTTCAGTTTCGTTGAAATATTGCACAGTCCCCCCGGCTCCAGCCTCAAGACAGACCTGCCACCCAATATTTTTTGCATCGAAAACTTGACCTTGCGAGCGGGAAAAGACACCCTCGATATACTGGTTCATGTTGACGACATCGCTCCCGGAAACCAATACAACCGGGCTTTGCTTTACAATCTGCCGCAGGTGATGGGCCCAATCCGTGAGAGCGATTACCCCCTCACCCTGTTGAATGACGCATCGCCCCTGCATATTCAGGGCACGTACTCCGACACGCTGTTTTTTGATTCCGTGGTCTGTGCCAATGCCGTGTTGCAACTAGATGCCAGCGACCTAGGTCAAAGTTTCATGTGGCAGGACGGCTCGACCGAACCGATTTTTTTGGTAAAAACACCGGGGCTATACCAACTGACGCTGTTTGATGGCTGCGAGCCAGCAACGGTTTTCTGGAACATCGGAGAGGGCACTCCCATCGAAATCATGTTGGACGAAACCGACAGCATCCACCAAGGTCAATCACTGGAAATCGTGCCTGCCATTTGGAATCAAGGCGACAGCCTAGCCCTACTTTGGAGTGACCCACTTGGTGCTTCATTGTCCTGCTTGTCTTGCACCAGTCCGGTGGCTACCCCACTCGAAACGGTTACCTACACCCTCGTTGCCAACAACGAGATTTGTGCTGACACATCGGCATTCAAGCTTTTCGTGAACGACGCCAGAAGGATTTATGCACCCAACGCTTTTTCACCAAACTCAGATGGAATCAACGACTACTTCTTTTTGCAAAGCCCTGATTTTGGGAAAATCCTTCAGCTCACCATTTTTGATAGGTGGGGAAATGAAGTTTTTTACACAAACAACAGCAGTTTGAACGATGCATCGAGTGGATGGGATGGGTTTTTCAAGGGTCGGGCAACGCCGCAGGGCACGTACATTTGGCGGGCTGAACTTGAGTTTATTGATGGGAAAAAGGGCGTATTTTTTGGTGCAGCTACCGTAGTTAGGTAGCCGAAATTGGATTTGGCAGAAAAAACAAAAGGCCGCCAAGTATTGGCGACCTTTCGTATTTATGGCAATTATTTTCCTGAATTAGTAGCCAGGATTTTGCTCCAAGTTCGGGTTAACTGCAAGCGCAGTAGCCGGAATTGGGAACAACAAACGCTCTGGACCAGAAGCTGGCTTCAGCTGAGTGGCGTTGAGGAAGGTACCAAAACGGATTTGGTCCTGACGGCGCCAGCCTTCCCAGTAGAATTCACGGCCCCTTTCAGCAATCATTTCTGTTTCATTGATGCTGGTCAATTCAGTTGCATTCCGGGCAGTGCGAACTTCGTTCACGATGTCCAGTGCTGCACCGCTGTTGCCCAAACGCATCAAGGCCTCAGCTTTCATCAACAGAACGTCGGCATACCGCAGGTAAACGTAGTCGTTGTCTGCATTGTCACCGCTGTTGTAATCAATTGGATACTTGATAACACGGATACCAGTTACCTCCAAGTTGTTGCCAGTTTCTTTCAGCTCAACTTCAGGTGTGAAAGCAAGCGGGCTACCTTTCCTGTCAAGGAGGGCGTTGCCGTTCTGGTCGAATTGTTGGCCAACAAGGAAACCTGCTTTGATACCACTAACATCAGTCATGCCAGGGTAGTCGCCGCCCTTGCGCACGTCACCATCTTCGAAGCTGTTGTAGAAATCGCTCAACGTGGCGAAACCGTTCCAGCCAGAAGGATTCTGGTTATAGTGCAGGGTACAGAACCAACGTGAACGAACGTTGCCGCTGCTCACACCACCACGGTTTTCACCCGTCCAGATGTTTTCGGAAGAAACCTGGTCGTTGTTCGGTGCGAAGTTGTCAAAGTAGCTGTCTTCCAAGCTGTACTGACCGCTGCCGATGATTTCGTCGGCGAGGTCAACCACTTTTTGCATGTCGCCGTTGTCAAACTTAGGTGCCTGCCTATCAGCAAAAACGCCTTTGTTCAGGTAGCACTTCATCAAAAGTGCCTTGGCTGCATTCTTGTTTGCCCTGAAAGTTGGGCCATCAGGAAGGTCAGTAATTGATGCCTCCAACTCTGAAATTACGAAGTCAACAGCATCCGTGCCTTTGAGCACGTTTGGTGGCAAAAGCAGGTTGTCG
>CAYTZS010000065.1:0-24521 GCA_964442355.1 uncultured Saprospiraceae bacterium
GAGGGCGTTCTTCCGCTGCACCATCTCACGTGCCTTTCGGGCAGCTTGGCGGGCAGTGGCAGCGAGGATGATTTTATCAATGATGCGGCGGGCGGAGCCTGGATTTTCTTCCACGAAAGTCGAAAGTGCATCATCCACGGCACGAGACACGATGCCCAGCACCTCGGAGTTGCCCAACTCGCTTTTGGTCTGCCCCTTGAACTGCGGTTCCGGTACTTTCACCGAAACGATGCAGGTGAGCCCCTCCCGGAAGTCTTCGGCGGAGAGCGTCACCTTGGCTTTGGTCAACATGCCGGACTGCTCGCCGAACTTGGCAAACACCCGACCCAGCGCCCGGCGAAAACCACTGACGTGCGTACCACCTTCGCTGGTGTTGATGTTGTTTACGTAAGAATAGCTGTGCTCACTGAACGAAGTGTTGTAGGTCATGGCCACTTCTACTTCCACGTTGTCCTCTTTGCCCGTCACGTAGATGGGCTTTTCAAGGATTTGCGCACGGGTTTCATCGAGGTACATGACGTACTCCAACAGGCCGCCTTCTGAGTGGAAAGTTTCGGTTCTGAAACTGCCGTCTTCCATCACTTGGCGCTCGTCGGTGATGACCATTTCCAAGCCCTTGTTCAGGAACGAAAGCTCCTTGATACGGGCGGCGAGGGTGTTGTAATTGTATTCCAACGACTCCACGAAGATTTCAGGGTCGGGCTTGAAGGTGACGTAGGTGCCACGCTTATCGGAGGTGCCGACTTTGCGCACCTCGTACAGTGGCTTGCCTTGGGAGTACTCCTGCTCGTAGTACGTGCCATCACGGTGTACCTCGACGTGCAAATGGATGGAAAGTGCGTTCACGCAGGAAACGCCCACACCGTGCAGACCACCGGAAACCTTGTAGGTGTTTTTGTCAAATTTACCACCAGCGTGTAGCACCGTCATTACCACCTCAAGGGCGGATTTTTGGAGCTTTTCGTGCATGTCCACCGGGATACCCCGGCCATTGTCCCGCACGGTGATGGAATTGTCTGGATGTATGATGGTTTCCACCCGTGAGCAGTAGCCTGCAAGGTGTTCGTCAATCGAGTTGTCAATCACCTCCCACACAAGATGGTGAAGACCCTTCACGTCCGTCGTTCCGATGTACATCGCCGGGCGTTTGCGCACGGCTTCCAATCCTTCTAGAGCGGTAATGTTGCCCGCATCGTAGTGGCCATTGTCTGGCTTCAAGTCCTCAATTTCTTCTGTATTATTCATGGCGCAAAGGTAGCAAATTAGGGGGTAAAACGGTGGCTTTTAAAAGTCAAAAACAAATGTCTGAATATTGATTTTGAAAACATTTTGGGCTGCCATAAGTTGCTTGTTTTTAATCGTGAAACGGCAATCTTTATCTGGTTTCGCTTGTTGTCAAGCTACATATTTTTTCCATCAATTTTTTTGAAAATGTCCAACACCATTCCCGTTTTCAAGGGCAAAAACCCCTTGCTCCCCGGTGCTGAGTTCCTGCGCAACCCCTTCGAGTTTACCGTCAATCAATCGCTTTCAATGGGCGATTTTTACATGATGCCTTTTTTGCTCCGCAAAATCTTCGTCATCACCAATCACGAGGCCGTGGCGCACGTGCTCCAGAAGAACCAAAAAAATTACCGCAAAAGCCCCGCCTACCGACAACTTCGGCTTGCAATTGGCACTGGTCTGGTTACCAGTGAGGGCGAGTACTGGCGGCGGCAGCGGCGGCTTGCGCAACCCGCATTTTACAAAACGCAGCTCGAAGACCTGTTTCGGGGCATGACCGTGGTGGCTGGGAAGTACATCGCCGAACTGAAGGAGAAATCGGACAGTGGCCAACCGCTCGACATCTCCAAGGAAATGATGTCGGCCACTGCCCGCATCGTGCTGAAGACGCTGTTCAGCACGGAGGACACCGCCGACATCAACGAAATGTACCGAGTGATGATGGATGCACAAGACTACCTTGTTTTCCGCACCGTGAAGCCGTACCTTATTCCACTGACCTACATCAATGGCCAGCATCGCAAGTTCAAAAAGGACATCGCTTGGTTCGACGACTATATTTACAAGCTCATCAACGAGCGCCGGAAAGACCCCAACCCACCCAACGACCTGCTCACCATGCTCCTCAGCGCCAAAGACGAGGAAACTGGCGAGGTCATGAATGACAAGGCGCTGCGGGACGAGGCCGTCACCCTCTTCGCCGCTGGCCATGAAACCAGCGCTACTTCCCTGACCTGGACGCTGTGGCTGCTCACCCAGCACCCCGAAGTTGTGCGACAATTGCGGAGCGAAATAGATGCGGAGCTGGGCGACCGTATGCCCAGCTTCGAAGACCTTCGCAAGTTGACCTACACCATGCAGGTGATTCAGGAGAGCATGAGGCTGTACCCGCCAGGCTTCGCCATCGGGCGGCAGCCATTGGAAGAAGACGAAATTCTGGGGGTGAAAATCCCGACGAACGCCATCATGTTCATCAGCATCGCTGCCATGCACCGCGACCCACGCTACTGGGAGCGACCCACGGAGTTTTACCCTGCACACTTCAACCCAGAGTTGGAAAAGGAAAGACCAAGGCTGGCCTACATGCCATTCGGAGCGGGCCCACGGATGTGCATCGGCAACCATTTTGCATTGATGGAGATGCAACTTTTGCTGGCGCTGCTGATGCGGAACTTCGATTTTGAAGTAGTGGAAGGCCAAACGATAGAGCCGGAGCCGCTCATCACCTTGAAGCCAAAGTATGGGATTTTGATGCGGGTGCGAAAGGCGTTGAGAGAGGTCGAGATATAGGGGCAACCGATTGGCAATCAGTTGTTTGCAATTAAAAAAGCGGTATCGGAGGACATGTCCTCCGATACTGCTTTTTTATACTCATCATCCTGGTTCGAATCAAAATTGCAGGAAATTTTGCGTATCCACCGCAGTCGGTGAGGAGATGTTGACTTTTATCACAACATCCCTGTAATCAGCATTTGCCGAAGGTGCTGAGTCTTGGTCGAAGGCCACTACGATAGCGTCGCAGCTGTCTTCGTAAAAAATAAGGCCCTGTTTATGCGGGTTGCTGTTGAACATTTTATTCGTGTAAAGCAGGTTCTGCCCACTTTTCACTTTGCTGCCGTCCCAGCCCTTTGGCACTAGGAAAAACCCAATCAGGGTGTTTGCCTTGAAGCCGCTGTGCAACTTGATAGTGTTTCCTGCCACTAGCGAGCCGCCGGAACTTAGCCCTGAAGAATTGGGGAAAGCTACCAGCCCTACCAGTTCCTCTTTGGTGCTTGGCGGGCAATCGGCAGGATACGCGTAGTAGCCCACGGCATGGGTATGGTTTGTGTTTTCTTCGAGGAAAGTCAAGGATATTTCGGCATCTTCTGCAAGCAGAATTTCACTTGAGCCAGTGGTTAAGTACTGTGGGTACTGGATTTTTACATTGCCGTTTACGGGCAGTTTTGCGTTCATCTCCGCAGCGATACCTGCGCAAACCACTTGGTCGGCTTGGAGGCAATTGGGCGTGCCCGTGTTGTCGAAGGTGCAAAGTGAAAGCACGTCGGCAGGTGCTGGCTTCTTCAAAATCTTGAAACCACCTTCCCCTTTCGCCACGAAGACCCAGTCGCCGTTGCTCTCCACGAAGTTGGAGGAAGCCCACTGCTCGTTGAGGTCCCAAATGAAAACATGTGACGGGTCGGGCAAGCCATTCTGGTCGTAAGCGAAAATGGCGAGGCCATCAGCACCGTTGGCCGCATAAACGTATTGGTCGTCGTGCGAGACACCGTTGGTATTGCCGGATTCGAGCATTTCTTCAGGCGAATCAAAGACTTCCAAACCCGTGTTCATGTCCACTGCCCGAAGACCAGTAGCACCTGCTGCTACGAACAGCGTGTTGCCGTCTTCGCTGAAGCTGATGGAGACCTTGCCGCCATGCAGGTCGTCAACATTTTGGTGGCTGAGATTGCTGAGTTGTATGCTGGTTTCAAAGGCATTACCGCCTACGTTTTCTACAAACAATTTGGCGTCGTTGTCAGAGTTTTGCAGGCAAGCCACTTTTGAAGTGCCCACCGCTACCCCTTTTGCGTTGGGGAATTGCTTAACGCCGACGAGGCTCAGGTCCGATTTGTTTAAGGTAAAAACGCCGCCATTGCTGCGGCCAGCGGTGACGTACAGCAGGTCGTTGGATTGGGCAATCGAGTTGGCCGAAGATGATATTGCCCCACTGATTTTGTAAGCCAGCTTTACGTTTCGGTAGTAGTTGTTCTCAAACTTCTTGTTTTTGAGCGAAAGCTCGCCAAGCACCGCCCCATTTTTGGCATCCGACATGGCCACCCACACTTTCTGGCTGCCGTTGGTGCTGCCTTCCTCGATGGCGATGGCGTTCACGTCGGCCTGCAGGAAGATGATTTGGCTAGTAACCTTGGGTTTCTTTGCGTCGGCAAGGTCAACCACTTCCACTGCCCCCCTATGGTCATCGCCCCGCATGTGGTAAGAAACCAGCGCTAAGTCGCCGCTAATAGCCACGTGCGTGGCACTGAAGTTATTGCCATCGTGGGTCAGTGTCGGAATTTCTGCGACGTGTGCCCAAAGCGACTCCTTGGGACATTCGTCTCTGCCAAAATCCGTTTCGGTGAGGATGACCGGAAGATTTACCACTTCGAGGCGTTCAGGAATACCCTCCTCCATTTCCAACATCTGCAGATGTTCATGCATGTTCTGTACAACTGTTTCGTCGGTAGGTGGCACGACGTCGGTTTCCTTTTGACAGGAAAAAATAAGTAGTGACAGGCCCAATAGGATGGGCATTGTTTGAGTGGGTGACCAGATTTTCATGTGCATGTAGCTATTTTCAAATGAAAGGGGCTATGATTGCTTTATTCTTTTCGAACTTGTAACACGCCTGCTTTGCGCTGACCTGCGATTGATTCAGTACATGGCCGCTGCTGCCACTTGTCGCAACTGCGTGAACCGCTCCCGAAAAGGCGTCGGCATTTCCAGATAGCTTTGTTCAATGTCCTCACGCAGCAGAACACCCACGAGGTCGCCCTCAACGTCGGCAATTGGCAGGACGTTGTAAACGTTGGTGTCAAAAATCTCCTTGGCTTCGGCCAGTGTGTTGGTTGGCGACAGCTTCACCATCTCCTTTGAAATCAGGTCTTTGGCCGAAAGCAAGTAGTCGTCGGAAGCGACGAACTTTCGCAGAAAGTCTTCCCGTAGAATGACGCCGATAAATTTCATCGAGCGCACAACGGGCAGAAATCGGTTCGGGAAGTGATTGAAGATGAAGCGAATGGTTTGGATGTCGGCACCAGCTTCAACGATGGTGAAATTGGTTTTGACCAAAGCCTGAACAGGAGAATTCTTTTTCATAGTTTTTGCGTTTTATCGTAAATCAATCTGAAAGTCAAATGAGTGACGCAACTGCGCTACTTGCGTTAAAACAGTGCGATTTTTTTTTTGCCAGGAAAAGAAATGGGAAAAGAACTTTCGAGACGAAAGTCGGAAGGTGATTGCTACAAAGCAATTTGAGTACCAAAAATTCGGGACTGTTTCCCGAAACTTTCAAATACCCAAGCGTTTCAACCTAACTTTGCCGACAAAATTCTAAGAAAATGACCACAGAACTCGAATTCGCCCCCGAACAATTGGACAAACTCGGCTACCTCGACATGGACGTAGACCCCACGCTCGACCTCTTCGAGGAAATCAAAAAGCTGAAAAAAGAGAAGAACGCCATCATCTTGGCGCACTACTACCAAGAGCCGGATATTCAGGACATTGCCGATTACATCGGCGACAGCCTTGGGCTTTCGCAGGAGGCTGCCCGCACCGAAGCCGATATCATCGTGTTTGCTGGCGTTCACTTCATGGCAGAAACAGCCAAAATGCTCAGCCCCCAGAAGAAGGTGATACTGCCCGACCTCAAGGCCGGCTGCTCCCTCGCCGATGCTTGTCCGGCACCGCTTTTCAAGGAGTTCAAGAAAAAATACCCAGACCACATCGTGGTGAGCTACGTGAACACCACGGCGGAGATGAAGACGCTCACCGACATCTGCTGCACTTCCACTAACGCCGTGCAAATCATCGAGAGCATCCCCAAAGACCAACCCATCATCTTTGCCCCAGACATCAACCTTGGTCGCTATTTGGTGAAAAAAACTGGGCGAGACATGGTGCTTTGGAACGGTGCCTGCATGGTTCACGAAATTTTTTCGGCGGAGAAAATCGCCAAGCTGCGCATGCGCCACCCCAATGCGCTGCTCATCGCACACCCAGAGTGCGAGTCGCACATTCTCGACAAAGCGGACTACATCGGCTCGACAACTGGGCTTTTGAGATTCACGATGCGCAGCGAAGCCACTGAGTTCATCGTGGCTACGGAGGCAGGTATCATCCACCAAATGGAAAAGGCATCGCCGAACAAGACTTTCATTCCGGCACCGCCGGACAATGCCTGCGCCTGTAACGAATGCCCGCACATGAAGCGCAACACACTGGAAAAACTCTACATCTGCATGAAATACGAAATGCCGGAAGTGATTTTGCCCGATTGGGTCATCCGAGAGGGAGTGAAGAGCATTGACCGGATGCTGGAGATTTCGGCTAAGGCAGGACTTTGAAAATTGAAAATGGAGAATTGAAAATTGAAAATGCCTTGGCGGAGCACCATTTCAATTTTCAATTCTCCATTTTCAATTATTTCTTCTTTTTCTTTTCTTCAGAAATGGCCAGTTTCAGCACTTCCTCCATCCTGTCCACATAGTGGAAAGTGAGGCCCTCGATGAAATCCTGGTTGATTTCCTCCACGTTTTTTTGGTTCTCTTTGCAGAGAATAATTTCCTTGATACCTGCACGCTTGGCGGCGAGGATTTTTTCCTTAATGCCGCCCACCGGCAACACCTTGCCCCGCAGCGTAATTTCACCCGTCATGGCCACGAAGGGTTTGACTGGTTTCTTCGTAAACGCTGAGGTCAGCGCCGTGAGCATAGTGATGCCCGCTGATGGGCCGTCCTTCGGAATGGCACCTTCCGGCACGTGGATGTGGACGTCGTGCTCCTCGATTTCCTTGGGGTCAATGCCCAACTGCTCGGTGTGTGCTTTGATGTAGCTCAGTGCTGTCGTGGCCGATTCTTTCATCACGGAGCCGAGGTTGCCTGTCATGGTCACGCCACCCTTGCCCTTGTGCAGGCTGGTTTCGATGAACAAAATCTCGCCGCCAACGCTTGTCCAAGCGAGGCCGATGGCCACGCCGTGTGGCTGCGCTTCTTTGTAAATATCGTTGGAAAACTTGGACGGGCCGAGCATTTCCTTGAGGTCTTCCGGCTTCACGTTGACGTCGTAAGCCTCTTCCATCGCCACTTTTTTGGCCACAAACCGCATCACGCCCGCAATCTGACGGGATAGGCTGCGCACGCCCGACTCACGGGTGTACTCTTGGATGAGCTTGGTCAAAACCGCCTTATTAAGGTTAATCTGCTTGGGTTGCAAGCCATGCTCCTTGCGCTGCTCAGGTATGAGGTGGCGCTTTGCAATCTCGATTTTCTCCTCCAGCGAATAGCCATTGATGTAAATCATTTCCATCCTGTCGAGCAGAGCGGGCTGAATGGAGCTGATAGAATTGGCGGTGGCAATGAACATGACCTTGGAGAGGTCGTATTCCAGTTCGAGGTAGTTGTCGTAGAAAGTAGAATTTTGCTCAG
Organism: uncultured Saprospiraceae bacterium; assembly: GCA_964442355.1. Lineage (GTDB taxonomy): Bacteria > Bacteroidota > Bacteroidia > Chitinophagales > Saprospiraceae > UBA6168. Next base: position 7,686 of record CAYTZS010000065.1, read on the forward strand.
GGTCTAGTACTTCGAGCAGCGCTGAAGAGGGGTCGCCCCTGAAGCTCTGGCCCACCTTGTCAATCTCATCGAGGATGAAGACAGGGTTGCCGCTTCCCGCTTTTTTCAGCGACTGGATGATGCGACCCGGCATGGCACCGATATATGTCTTGCGGTGGCCACGTATCTCAGCCTCGTCGTGCAGGCCACCCAACGACATGCGGATGAACTTGCGCTTGATGGCCGTGGCAATGGACTTGCCCAACGAGGTTTTTCCGACGCCCGGAGGGCCGACGAGGCAGAGAATGGGCGCTTTCATGTCGCCCTTCAACTTGAGCACGGCGAGGTGCTGCAAGATGCGGTCCTTCACTTTCTCCAACCCGTAGTGATCTTTGTCGAGCACTTTTTGCACCCGGTTCAGGTCGAAATTATCCTTCGTGAAATCTTCCCAAGGCAATTCGAGCAGGACTTCCAGGTAGTTCATCTGGATGGCATACTCGGCCACCTGCGGGTTCATTCGGCGCAGTTTGTTGATTTCCTTGTCGAAAGTGTCGGCAGCGTTTTTTGGCCAATGTTTTTTCTTGGCCCGTTCGACTAGCTGGCGAAGTTCCTCTTCTTGTGGATTGCCACCAAGCTCCTCTTGAATGGTCTTGAGTTGCTGGCTGAGATAGTAGTCCCGCTGCTGCTTTTCAATGTCAACCCGCACTTTGCTTTCGATGCGGTCTTTCAGTTCCAGCAGTTGCAGCTCGGTGTCCATTTGCTCCAACAGCGTTTCGGCCTTTTTGGCAAGGTTGTTTTCTTCGAGGATAGCCTGCTTGGTGGCCAGTTTTACCCCCAAATTGGAGGCAATGAAGTTGATGAGGAAGCTGGGGTTGTTGATGTTTCGAATCATCACCACTGCCTCCGACGGGATGTGCGGCGAAAGCTGGATAATCTGCTTGGCTTTATCTGTGATGGACGCCATGATGGCTTCAAATTCCAGCTTGTTTTTGGGCATGGTGTAGTTGATTTCCTCCACAGTCCCCTGCATGTAGGGGGTCTCAGAAACCATTTTCGCCAGCCGGAAGCGCCGACGGCCCTGCAAAATAGCCGTCGTCGTGCCATCCGGCATACGTATCAGCTTGATGATGCGAGCCAAGGTGCCCACGTCGTAGAGGTCGTCAACGCCTGGATTTTCCACCTTGCTGTCCCGTTGCGAGAGCACGGCCACGATGCGGTGGTGGTCGTAAGCTTTTTGCACCGCCCGGATGCTTTTGTCACGTCCCACGGTGATGGGGATGACCACGCCGGGAAACAGCACGGTATTTTTCAGTGCCAGCACGGGCAATACCTCGGGGTAGGCGTCTTTGATGCTAAGTTCGTCTTCCTCCTCGATGGTGATCAGTGGCATAAATTCGCCTTCTTCGTCAAAACCTTCCGGCGAGTATAATTCATCAATTAAAGGCATAAGTTCTGATAGGAAATTGGGCATTGGAAATCGGGAAACCGAAGAATCACGCTTAAAAATGGGATGGCTACGTGTTTGTTTCTAATCTTCCAATTGGCCAACTCAAAAGTTTGTTAATCAATACACAAAAGTACGACCTTCCAATTGTCAAACTGTCAGGTGTTGGGAACTTTTGCTGATTTAACGCAGGATGCCAAGTTTTGTGCCACGGGGTCTGATCAATAATTGAGCACAAATTATGGCAGGTTTTTGTGAGAAACGGCTGCAAGGCTGGCAGGTTTTCCATTTTATCATATTCTGTGATTGGTGTGTCCCATTTTCACAAGGACTTCAAAGTAGGGGTGAACCCCTTAATCGCAGTGCCAACTTCCAGGCTTTTCAACCGCTCAAATATTTATCTTCGAGCCATCAACGAAAAAAACAACACATGAAAAAACTCGCCTTTTGCCTGCTACTCGCCATTGGCGCATCCACGGTTTTTGCGCAGCAAAAAACCTACTGCAACCCCACGAACATTGACTACGGCTACACGCCCTACGAGAGCTTTGCTGCTTGGGGCAGGCATCGGGCCACCGCCGACCCGGTTATTGTCAACTACAAAGGAGACTTCTACCTGTTCAGCACCAACCAATGGGGCTACTGGCACAGTCCAGACCTGCTCAATTGGACCTTCCACGAGCGGCGCTTCCTGCGCTCCTGGAACAACAAGACCAAGGACGACCTCTGTGCCCCCGGCGTCGGCATCATCGGTGATACGATGGTGGTGTTCGGCAGCACCTACACCTCCGACTTCACGCTCTGGGGCAGCACCGACCCAAAGGGCAACGAGTGGTTCGTGCTGGTGGACAGCTTTGAAATCGGAGGTTGGGACCCCGCCTTCTTCACCGACGACGATGGCCGCTTCTACATGTACAACGGCAGCAGCAACTCTTGGCCGATGTACGGTGTGGAACTCGACCGGAAGACATTCAAGCCCAAGGGCACCCGTACGCCGATGTACTTCTTGGAGCAGTGGCGCTACGGCTGGCACCGCTTCGGCGAGCACATGGACAATACCTTCCTCGACCCCTTCGCCGAAGGTGCTTGGATGACGAAGCACAACGGCAAATACTATTTCCAATATGGCGCTCCCGGCACGGAGTTCAGTGGCTACTCCGACGGCGTGGTGGTGGGCAACGGGCCGCTGTTCAATTTCCAGCCCTTCGCTCCTCAGAGTGACCCCCTGAGCAGCAAGATGGGCGGCTTTAACCGGGGAGCAGGGCATGGTGCTACATTTCAGGACAACAGCGGGCGCTATTGGCATGTGAGTACCACGGTTGTCTGCGTGAAGAACACCTGGGAGCGGCGCATCGGCATCTGGCCCGCTGGCTTCGACAAAGATGACGTGATGTGGTGCAACACCGACTTCGGCGACTACCCGATGTACCTTCCCGCAGCCCGTGCCGAGGGCAACTTCCGCCCGGACTGGTGGTTGCTGAACTATAAAAAGCCCGTGACCGTGAGCAGCACCCTCGGCAGCTACTCCGCCAACAATGCCGTGGATGAAAGCATCAAGACCTACTGGAGCGCCCGCACTGCCGACAAGGGTGAATGGTTGCAAACCGACTTGGGGCAGCTCTCAACCGTCCACGCCGTTCAAATCAACTACGCCGACCAAGACGCCGAGTTCTTGGGGAAACAAACGGGCATTTACCACCAGTACGAACTATACCATTCCACCGACGGCAAGAAATGGGAAATGCTGGTGGACAAGCGTAAAAACAAAACCGACGTCCCGCACGACTATATCGAACTCGCCAAGCCCGTGCAAACCCGCTACCTCAAGTTGGTGAACGTACACATGCCTACTGGCAAGTTTGCTATCAGCGGCCTGCGGGCCTTCGGCAATGGCAATGGCGACAAACCGCAGCCCGTGAAAGACCTCATCGTGCTGCGCACCGAGAAGGACAAGCGAAGTGCTTACATCAAATGGAGCCCCGTGGACAATGCTTTTGCCTATAACCTCTACTACGGCACGGCCCCGGACAAGCTTTACAACAGCATCCTTATCTATGATTTCAACGAGTACTGGTTCAAGGCGATGGACCTCAAGAAAACCTACTATTTTGCGATAGCGGCAGTGAACGAAAATGGAGTGTCGGGCAAATCGGAGGTGAAGAAGGTGGAGTGAGACACAACGGTTTTGGCAAATATGAACCTGCTGAGATATTGGTTCAAGTATCGGAGACTAATTTCAACCGTTTTTTCGGGTTAAGCATTTATCAAATTAAAGCGGCAGCCGCCCAATATGGACGACTGCCGCTTTTTAAGTTGGTTGTTGATTAAATTGATAGCGTTTCTTTTAAGTCAACCACTATCATCCAACCAACTTTAATTCCTGCCCACCACCAGCTTTTGCTCGTAGCGCTCGCTACCAGCTTTCACGCTGACGATGTACAAGCCATTGCTGATGCCGGTCAGGTCAATCCGCTCGTTGAGGTAGGAAGCACTGCCAAAGTCTTTGCGGAGCACCAGTTGTCCGAGCTGGTTGTAAAGCTCGAAGCTCACCTCCTGCGCATCTGCCATCTCGGCAAGTTTGAAAGTCACCTCGCTGCTCGCTGGGTTTGGTGCGATGCTGAAGGCTAGTTTGCTGGATGCCTTGGCCTTGCTGGAAGGCGGAACCGTGCCGGTGCCATCGTTGGTTGGCAAGCCTGCCAACGGGCTGCAACTGGTTGGCGTCTGGCCGTTGTTCCAGTAACCGTTAACGTTGACGATGGTTTGGTTGATGGCTGCTGCATACACAAGCCTTGAGCCTGCAGTGAGCGCTAGGTCACCGTTCAAGAATTTATTCGAGAGGTCAAGCAGGCCGCCAATGGTGTACGGGTACTCGTGCACATTGCCAAAGGAATCAAACACGCGCAGTTTGCACGGGCCACCCTCTGGGCAGTACTTGATGTTTGGGTCAATTTCCACACAGCTGAGGCTTTGGTTGCGGATGTTGGTCATCGTCAAGCCACGGTACTGTACGTTGAAGCGCATGTTGAGCACCAGCGCGATGGTATTTGCAGCCAAGCTGTTTTTCATGCCGCTCGGCCCAGATGGGTTGCAGCCGCTGCAGTTTGTTTGCTGGCAGTTTGACAAAACGGTTGGGGCTCCAATGCTGGGCAGCAAGTTTTGAACACACTGCGCATCCGTAAGCGTGAGCGAGCGGAGCGAGCCGCCAACCATCAGTGGGCCTTGCGCCAGCAAGGTGGTGATGGTTTGGAGGTCGTTGGAGTCAACGGCCGTGGACGTGCTGGGCTCGTCGCCTTCGATGCCCCAATCGCCCTGCATGAAGAACTCAAGTGGTTGGCAAACGCCAGAGTAGGTCACTGGGCAGAGGCTCGCCATCTCGTTGCCGCACTGATCAATGATGCTGAAGTAGAAAGTGCGCCCGAAGGTGTACACCCCGTCGCTGTTGTCGTCGTTGCACTGCCAAAGCGATGACCAGCTGTCTAGCACGACGATAAGGTCGTCGCCACTGCAGATGTCGTAGATGTTGCCTGCTGCGAGCATCTCCTCAATTTTGCTGCTGAAGTCGTAATCGCCGGGGCAGGGAACGTCCTCGATACAAGAGAGGTTGGTCACGTCCACGCTGTTCAAGGAGCCGCTCACGCAATTGCCCACCGGAGGCTCGTTGTCATTGGCGTAGTAGGTATGGCTCCAAGTATGACTGAACCCACCACAGTTGGTGTACACATAAGTGAAAGTGCGGACGCCACTGCAACCGCTGCCATCAATAGATTCTGTTATGGTTGGGCCAGTCACCGCTATTTCAAAGCCACAGATGTCGTAGATGGTCGGTGGCACTGGTGGCTGGGCGTAGAGTAGGCAGCCCACGTAGTCCTCCGTGTTGGGGTAGGTGAAGAAGTCGGCAGTGTACTGGATATTGAACGTTTTGCTCCAGGTGTGCATATTCCCTTCGCAGTCCTGATAAGTCCAAGTATAGCTTCGGCTAGCTTCGCAACCGTTGGCATTGTTGGTGCTGGCCACAACTGGCCCGGTTGGGTTCAGCAGCTTGTTGCAGTTGTCGTAAACGGTTGGTGGCGCTGGAGCGCTGACGTTCAGCGGGCATTCGACGGCCTCAACTTCGCTGGCAGGTACAGTAAAATCGTTGTACTCTACCGTGTAAAGGAATGACCAAGTAGCAGTGTTGCCTTCGCAATCTGTGTAAACAAAGTTCCAGAATCGTGGCCCTTCGCAGTTAGGCTTGGCTGTGCTGCTGACAACTGGTGTGAGCACCTCACCGCAGTTGCTCAGTACCACGGGTGGGGCGGGCTGTGCGTCCGTCTGGTCGGGGCAGGCCACTGTTGCGCTGCCATTTGGCGTGCTGATGTTAAACGGCTGCCGCTCGACGGTGGTGACGTGGCTCCAAGTCGAGATTTGGCCGAACCCGTTGTTGTACGTCCAAGTGTAGGTACGGGTACCCTCGCAAGTGATGGGGTTCGGGCTGTTGGTAATCACCGGCCCGGTGCGGGTCACTGCACTGCCGCAGTTGGTCACAACCGTAGGCGGTACTGGCTGTACGATAAGGGCAGGACAGGCCACTGTGGAAGCTCCGTTTGCTGGAAGGACAAAGGCGCCAGTCACCTTTGTGAAACTCCACACGGTACAACCTGATGCAGTACCACCAGGGCCAACTGGCCGGATTTGCCAAAAATAAGTGGCCGCAGCCGGGGTGAGTGAGGAGAAACTAGTAGCTGTCGTATTTCCCACGAATGGTGGTGGGTTGGTAGTACCAAAGTAAACGTCATAACTGGTGGCTCCTGCAGAAGCGGGCCAGCTCAAAGCCGTTGTTGCCGAAGGACAAATACCCGTTTGCCCATTGGTTGGGCTGGTTGGCAGCGCCAAACATGGCGGCGGCAAACCAGGGCAGTTTATCTGGAAGGTATGTGTGACGGAAGAAGTAGTCTCCGCATCCAACAAGATATAGTAAGTCGTTCCACCTGTTAGTGTGCCCATGGAAGCTGTAGTGGGGCTAAAAATGTCGTCAATACAGCCCCAACCGGTTGAGGAACACCCCCCCGAAGCGTCCTTAATGAAATAATCAATATAGCCAGTGCTACTGGTTGAAGTTACTTGTAGGGTATAGGCGCCAGTGGCACTTGGTGTAAAGCTGTACACCTTCTCCGCACCTGGCGTGGTGAAACTACAAGAGTTTGGGCTCCATCCTGCGCCGCTGCCACTGAGTGCTGCGGTTGTTGGCGCTGCACAGTTTAGGGTTGTTATGCTTGCACAGGGATCGTTGATTGGGCAGTTAATCTGGAAGGTATGCGTGACGGAAGTAGTTGTTTCTGCATCCAATAAGATGTAGTAAGTCGTTCCAGCTGTTAGGGTTCCCATGCTGGCAGTAGTCGGGCTAAAGATGTCATCTATACATGTCCAGCCTGTACTAGAACATCCCCCAGATGCTGCTTTAATGAAATAATCAATATAGCCAGTACTGCTGGTTGAAGTGACCTGCAAGTTGTGCACCCCGGTAGCAGTTGGTGTGAAGCTGTACACTTTCTCTGCGCCTGGTGTACTGAAACCACAGGAGGCTGGGTTCCATCCAAAACCACTACCGCTCAGTGCTGCTGTCGTAGATGCACCACAAGCGATGGTGGTGATAGCAGCGCATGGGTCAGCAGCAACGCAGGTCATCGTCAGGGTAAAATTGCCCGTACCTCCACCAAAGCCATGCACCCTGATGCGGTAGGTAACTCCAGCCGTGGATAGCCAGGTCATTTGCGATTGGAGGCCACAGAAGTCGTCGTTGCAGCCGCCGATGTTGGTCAGCGCACCGCAGGTGCCCGTGTAAACATCAAGCTGGGAGTCGTAGTTTGTGCCAGTACAGAGGCTGGCCGTGATGTTGCTACCCGTGCCCACGATGGTGTACCAGACGTCAGCGGCTACGCTTCCTCCACCACAATCTGTAGATGGCCCGTCAATGTTGGCACCGGTAGTTGAGCCGCTGGCCGAGCCGCCGCAGGCGATGGGCGTGGCATTGGCGCAGTTGTCGTTGGGGATGGGTGGCGGGCCACCGCAGCTTGAACATGCCACAGTCCCTGTATGACAGGTGCCATCTGTGCCGCAACCCGAATCTGTATTGTAGTGCAAATAAAGTGGCCCCGACACCGTGCAGACAACACTGACTGGAGCTGTGCCAAACCCAAGTACCGGGCCGCCCGGTGTGCCTTGGCGGATGGTAAGGTAGTTGCCACTACCGCCAGTAGCATTGAACAAGTAGGTGGAGCCTGCCACGCAATTGTTGATGGTACTGTATTCCCCAGCAAAAGCACAAGTGGTGATGGTGATTGGTGTGGGCGTGGTTGGTGCGTTGGTCGTGCCAAACGGAGACCCGTTATTGCACTGTGACAATGCTTGTTGTGTGGTGAAGATGCCAAGCATCATTGTTAGGGCAATGATGGCAAAGCCGCTAAACTTAGGCTTTAGTGTAAGATGTCGCTTCATAGAATTCTGAATTTTAGGTAAGAAAATATTAGAAAATTTTGAATAAGCCAAGAATTCAACCCCCTTTGCTGTTGAGTCAATGTGTCGGAAAGCGATGGGACGTTCATCCCAATCTTTTCCGGTTTGACAGCAATGTGCTAGGTGTAAAGAGAAAAAGCAGTGTTGTTGCCTTTCAATTTCGAACAGGTAGTGTAATGCAAGCGCAACAGTGAAGAGAACAGGCTTTTGTAGTTAACCGGACAAATCTAATGAACGGCAGTTGATTTGCGCACTTTATTGTTTTTTTTCTCCAAATTATTTCAAGCAATAAATCATGGGAGCGGAAGCATCAGTCATCAAAGAGGAATTTTTGCCAACAATTGTTTTGCCTGCCTGCGGTATTCTCCAATATCCGCAAATTTTAACTAGCAAGTATTGGTTTGGCTTTGAAGAACACTGGCATTATCGCCCTGTCGGGTACGCCATTATCTCATCCAAGAAAAGCTGCCTGCTGGAAAATCAATAGATGAATTTCAAATCCTTGCCCCAGTCCTGTCTGTATTCCTCAAAAATACGCCGTGCCGTTTCAAGCCCTACCTCGCCGTAACACAATACGCATACCGTACCGCCACTGCCACCGCCCGTAATTTTTGCGCCAAACACCCCCGCACTTTTCCGTGCCGACCTCACCCGTTCAACAAGGTCGTCGGTCTGTGCATTGCCCAAGCCACAGGCCGTGTAGCTCTCGTGCGATTGGAACATCAGCTCGCCCATCAGTTCCAAGTTGGAAGAATGGGGCGCTTTCCGCAAAAGTGAAGCAAAGGTTTGTACCCGGAAGTTCTCATAAATAGGATGGCGGGTGCAATTCTTGATTTGATAAGTTTTGTAACTTTCCACTTGGGTCACGGTGTCAGGTGTGCCACCGAATTGCTCCAAAAAGTCATCACCATTCATGCTATCCGGCAGCAGTTCCGCATATTTTTTCTCAAAAACGGCAGGCGGGATGTTGCACAAATACCCGTCGAAAGGCAGGCCGACAGCACTGCCCCGCTGCCTCGCTTGCCGGATGTCGGCGACTGAGCAACCCGCTGCTTGCGCAATGATGCTGTACCCCATGAAAGCCGCCGTGCGAACATCGGTGTACGATGCCCCACTCACGGCGTGGCGCACGCCGCTGTCCATCCCCACGAAGGCGATGCCCTGCGGGATTTTGAGCGTGCCGTGCAGCAGGTCGGGCTGGCAACGAATGGGCAACAAGCAGCCTGTTTCCCCAAAGCAGGAAGCGAGCTGGTCCATTAGGCCACAGGGCGAACCGACAACTAGGTTCTCCGCTTTTTGTGCCAGCAAGGCCATTTCGGTGCCTTCAAAATCAAGTGCATACAACTGTGCCAGTGCTCGTAAAGTGGCAATTTCCAACGCCGCAGAGGACGACACCCCCTTGCCGATGGGCACCTCGGATTGCACGAAAAAGTCAATGCCCCGCAGTGCTGCACCTTTTTCTTTTGCCAAAACCAAGAGGCAGCCGACAACATAAGCAGCCCATTTGTCCCTTTCTTTTTTGGCAAAAAAGCGGCGAGCTTCCTCATAGCCAGTAGGCAAATCATCCATGCTCCATTCGAAGTGCAGCTGCTCATCGGCACTGAACACCCGCAGCAGGCGGTCGCTACGAAAAGCAGCCTGCACGGTGGCCTGCTCGCTGATGGGCATTTGCAGCACGAGGGAGCCGGAGTAGTCGGCGATGCCGCCCATGACGTCGAGCCTGCCGGGGGCTTTGCCCGTAAAAACTTGTTGGTATTGGTTGAAAAAACTCATGACAAGACGATTTCCCGCAGTTCCGCAGCCTTCTCCTCCGGCATAGTGTCTGCCATGAAATTGCCTGCTCCGATTTCCGGCCCAGCTAAGTACTTGGGCAAGCCTGGACCTCGGAGTGGCGGCTGGAAATGGACGTAAAGGCCATATTCCGAGTGGTCGCCGCCGTCCACCGGAGCTTGGTGGATGTTCATCACGTATGGAAAAGGCAGGTTGAAAATGCGGTCGAAGCGCTGCACCACTTCTTGGTAAGCAGCAGCCAGCCCTTGCAGTTCGGCAGGTGATAGGGTGATGAGCGTGGCGTGGCGTTTCTTTGGAAAAACCAGCACCTCATAAGCGTAGCGGGCGAAAAATGGGACAAAAGCCACGGCATGTTCGTTTTCGGCCACGATGCGCAGGCCGTCCTTCAGTTCTGCCGCCACGATGTCGTCAAATAGATTTCGATTGGTTCGTTGCTGGTAGTTTTTGGCTGCAAGCGCTTCTCGCTCAATGAGTTGCAACGGAAAATCCACCGCATAAATCTGGCAATGTGGGTGCGGATTGGACACGCCTACGATTTCCCCTTTGTTTTCAAAAATCAGTACGGAATGGATGTCGGGGTGCTTTTCAAAATAAGCCATCTCAGCTTGCCAAACCTCGAACACCCGCTCCATGCGGGCAGGCGGCACCGTGGCCAGACTGGCGTTGTGCTCCCTTGCGTAGCAGACCACCCTGGCGATGCCTTTTCCGGCAGCTCGGCGGTACAGACCATCGTGCAACGAGGCGTCTGCCGGGGCAATGTCGGGGGCGGTCATCCCCACGACCGGGAAATCATTGTCGAACACAAAAACATCCGTGTAGTTGGGGTTGAGGACGCTGCCGTGCCGACGGTTGCCGGGGCAGAGGTAGCAGGCAGGGTCGTATTCCGGGGCTTCGTGCCTGTGCTTTTTCAGGTCGAAACTCCAGGGGCGCTGATTGCGGTGGGCGGCATACACCACCCACTCTTCACGAAGCGGATGCCATCTTTTTTCCCATTTGCCTTGGTGCGGGTTGCTCATGAAGTGAGGACAGGGTTTGATTTTTGAATTTTACACTGGCATTTGATTGCGGGCGTGTAAATGTATTCAAGATTTGAAAAAAACTCCTGCCTTACTTCAACACCTAATCCGCTTTCACATTTACCCGAATCCTATCCTCTCGGTTAGCCAGTTCCCAAGTTGTGTAGAAAATCAGCCTGCCGATTTTCTCCATCTTGTCGAACATGATTTTGTCCACCGTGTCGCTGGGCTGGTGGTAGTCTGGGTGAGTGCCAGAAAAGTAGAAGATGGACGGGATGCCCTTCTTCGCAAAATTGTAGTGGTCGCTGCGGTAGTAGAAGCGGTTGGGGTCGTTCTTGGCGTTGAAAGTGTAGTCGAGGTCGAGCTGTGCGTACTGGGCATTGGCAGCCTCGTTGATGTCGTGCAGCTCGGTGCTCAGGCGGTTCGAGCCGATGACGTAGATATAGTTCGGATTGCCCTCGTGCTTGGGGTCGGTGCGGCCCACCATGTCCACGTTCACGTCGGCCACCGTTTTTTCGAGGGGGAAAATGGGATGCTCGGCGTAGTATTCCGAGCCAAGCAGGCCCTTCTCTTCGCCACTCACCAGCAGGCAAAGCACGCTGCGGCGAGGGCCTTGGCCGTCTCTTTTTGCTTGCGCAAATGCCTGTGCGATGTCCATGACCGTGCTGCTGCCAGAGCCGTTGTCGTCGGCACCGTGGTAGATGGCCGGGCCTTTCTGGCCGAGGTGGTCGTAGTGGGCGGACACCACCACCACTTCGTCCTTCAAGCGGGGGTCGCTGCCCTCGATGTAGCCGAGCACGTTGGAACCGAGCAGTTGGCGCTTGTTTTTCTTCTGCACCATGCTCAGGCGGGTTGGAAAGTCCATGCTGGCAGGCTTGCCGGACTTCTTGATACCGTCCCGCAGCTTAACAAACTTCTTCATTTTTTTGCCCACAATCTCCTTGGCCAACGTGCTGGAAATGAGCGCATTGTTGGCGTAGCGCCCCTCTGGGTTGCCGCCCTCGCCCATGCGCATCTCGCTGCTGAGGAGCGTCTTGCGGGCTTCGCCCACCGTCTTCTTGATGTCGGCATCAATGAGCAGCACGGTGGCCACCCCGTGCTGGTGCGCCACTTCGAGCTTCTTGCGCCAATCGGTGCTCCACGGCGAAAGCTCCGGCGTGCCCGTGAGCCAAGAGTTTCCGTCCTTGTCCACAGGCTCGTCCATGTAGATGAGGATGGTTTTGCCAGTAAGGTCTTTGCCAGCATAGTCGCTGTACTTGGGGTCGTCAATGCCGTAACCGAGGAAGGTAACCTGCTCCGTGGCGAAGCGCTCCCGGTTGGAGTTGGCACTGGGGAACGAGACGAAATCGCTCAGGTGGCGATAGTTTTCGCCGTTGATGGTCAGCTCGATTTGGCCGTTGTCCCAGCTCTCGGCCGTGAAGGCGATGTTTTGAAAGTAGGTGCCGCCCTCGCCTATCGTTGGCAGGCCCAGTTTTTCGAAATGGGCTGCGATGAAATCGGCGGCCTTGCGCTGGCCCTCCTGCCCGGTTTCCCGCCCAGCAAATTCGTCGGAGGCCAAGACGGTCAGGTAGCTGCGCATGTCTTCGGCGGTGATGGTGGCGGCGTAGGGAGCTGCATTGGCGGTGGAAGTAAGTTGGGGGTGGTCGGGCGCCTGGACGCTGAGTTCGGGCGACATTTGCGCCAGCAGAACAGCACTGAAATTGGCGGCAATGACCGCTGCAAGCAAGTATTTTTTCATGGAAGAAGGTTTGGAGGTTTAGAGGGTTTAGGAGGTTTAGAGGGTTTAGAGGTCGCTCGTGCTAAACCTCCTACACCTTCTAAACCCTCTAAACCTCCTAAACCTCATCACAGCCAGATAGACAGCAAATATCGGGCATTTGTTGCGTGGGGGGCGAAATTAGCGCCACATTGCTCAGAACAGCGTTTGTTTTTCGGTTAAATTTGGCGATTCAATAATCTAAAAATGCTACCTGATGAAAAACGTTTTCTCTTTCTTCTTTTCCCTGTTGCTTTCTAATGGTGTTTTTGGGCAAATCGAGTGGGTGGGCAACCACAATTTTACCGAATCTTCAACAGATCTCGTTCGAACCTCCCAAGGACATTATATACTCGTACATGACAATGGCAGCGGCATTACCGTTTTTAACGAAAGTGGGGAAGTCATTTTTGAGAAGCTCCTCAACTTTTATCAAAACCAATACTATCAGCAATGCTCAGACATAATGGAATTGACAGATAGTTCTATTGTTTTCGCAGCAGGAGCAATGGACTGTGATATTTTCATCGAGCGGTTTTACAAGTTCGATAAAGATTGGAACGAGGTTCCATTTGCTAACTTTTACGGAGGTGCCGGGCCATCTGCCCGATTTAGCAATAATAATATGGTTTTCCATAGTTATTGGCTCAATGAGTTGGTAATGCTGGATGCCAATGGGAATATCATTTGGGAATTCGGTCCGATATCTAATGTCAGTGATTTAGTGGTCACTGCGAGCGACACAATTTTGTTAGCGACGACGCAAGGATTGAAAGAACTAGATTTAACCAGCGCCCAGGCCGGGCAACATCCAGAACTGATTTTCGATCGTTTGGAAACCCTGGCCAATGGCAATCTGTTGGCGCAAATCGGAGACACGCTCCGCCTTTTTTCGCCGGGGCTTGCCACACTGGCCACTTACCAGGGCAATGCAATCGAAGACATCGCTTTCGACGAAAATGAAATCTTGGTTCTGACAGCGGCCCCGACAGTGATTCGATTGGACCTGAGTTTGTCAGTGATTGCCACAACACCACTTTCTGGAGATACCCAAACCTTTAAGGCCATTGCTTTCACGGATAACGGATTTATGGTGGGTGGCATTGAGAAATACGGCACTGCATCAACCGAAAATAGTTCGGCTTTTATCAAAGAATTTTCAGTGAATGGAAATACTTCCAATACTAATAAAGACGCTGCACTGACGAGTGTGCATTTCAGTGGGTCTGAAGTGGAAGTTATCAATTGGTGGGGGGGCTTTTACGAGGCTGTCGTGCATGGTTTGCAGGTGACCGTTGAAAATGCAGGGTCAACCATCTTAGAACGGCTGAATGTCAATTTCCGTCACAACACATCGGTTTTCCTTTGGGAATGTGCAGAATTGCAAGCTTCTTCGAAGTCGTTCGATAACCTTAACCTTCAACCCGGCGCTTCAATGGTGCTGGACTGGGGCGACCAGTCCCTGCTATTCAACGAAAACCCCGCCGGTAGTCAGCTCAACCTCTGCATGTGGACTTCCCTCCCCGACCACCACCTCGAAACCAACAACGACAACGATGTTGCCTGTACCGAGGTGCTGGTGGCAGCACACGAGCCATTCCCCATTACTTTTTACCATGCCTTCAATGCCGTGGCGGATGTGCTTTACCTCGAAATGAAATCGCAGGTAGATGCCGCAAACGCCAACGTATTCAACGCAGCTGGGCAATTGGTGTACAAAGCACCAATTGAAGAGCAGTCCCAAAACTTGGACTTGAGCGGACTCCCAGATGGTGCTTATTTCCTTCAAATCGTGTCCGGTGAACGGGTAGGCTGGGGGAAGTTTGCGAAGTATTGATGGGTTTTGAAAATGAATGAGAACAGCGCACATGTTGTCACCATTACCGAAAAACTAATACTAATTGAGTAGCCCGGATTTTAATGAATCCCACCTCATATCCTTATCTTTGGCCTATCCGTATTCCCCAATCAAAGGGGGCAACCGATCACCAAATAAACAATCATCATGTACAACTTCACCTACGGCGGAAAAAACGGCGAAACCTTCCAACTCGCCGAAGCAAAGGACCTCGTCGTTGTGCGCACCAAAGACGACGCACCACTCGGCGAGCTTTCCCTCAGCACCCAGAGCCGGGACATTGTGCCGAGCCTGTTGCCCATCGCCGCCTTTCCGGAGGCCAACGTGACCGTGTACCGCTGCATGGCCACAGCCGAGAAATCGGCCACGGCCATGCGCAACGCTGCCCGCAAAAGCCTCTCGCAAGAGGAAGGCGTGCGCTTCGCAGGGCGGGTACTGAAAGACCCCACCACGGGCGGCATCGTCGTTTACACCGAAAACCTGTACTTGCAGTTCAAGCCCGATTTGTCCAAAAAGGACTGCGAAGCCATCATCAATGCCTACAAGCTGACGGTCAAGGAAGACCTCGGCATCACACCCAACTCCTACTTCGTCGGAGCACCCGACGGCACGGGGCTGGGCGTCTTTGAGCTGGCGCAAAAACTGCTCGCACTGCCCGAAGTGGAGGCTTGCCACCCAGAGCTGGTGCGGGAGCGCAAGTTCAAGTTCGTGCATCCGATGCAGTGGCACCTGAGGGAAACGCAGGTGAACGGCGTCACCATCAGCCAGCACGCCAACGTGGAAGCCGCTTGGGAACACAGCACGGGCAAGGGCATCACCATTGCCGTCCTCGACGATGGGGTGGACACGGCGCACCCGGAGTTCAGCAGCAAGGTCGTTTTCCCACGGGACACCGTCGGCAATACCGACGACGCCAAGCCCAAGCACCCCAGCGAGCACCACGGCACCGCTTGCGCCGGGGTGGCCTGCGCCAGCGGCAACGGGAAGGCCAGCGGCGTAGCGCCCGACGCCAAACTAATGCCCATCCGCCTTGGCAGCATCGGCAGCATCAGCGAGGCCAAGGCGTTCAAGTGGGCCGCCGACAACGGGGCCGACGTGATTTCGTGCAGTTGGGGGCCGGAGGATGGCGCTTGGTGGAATGCCAACGACCCGCTGCACACCCGCCAGTCTCGCCTGCCCGACAGCGCCAAGGCCGCCATTGACTATGCCGTTGAAAAAGGGCGGGGTGGCAAGGGCTGCATCATCACCTGGGCCGCTGGCAATGGCAACGAGGATGTGAAGTACGACGAGTACGCCAGCTATCCGAAGGTCATCGCCGTGGCTGCCTGCAACGACGCTGGCCGCCGCAGCGTCTATTCCGACTTTGGCGAGGCGGTCTGGTGCTGCTTCCCCAGCAACGACTTCTACGAGCCCCGGCTCAACCCCAATCGCCCGAAAACCCCCGGCATCTGGACGACCGACCGCACCGGCAAGAACGGCTACAACGGCGGCGGCATCAACGCCGAGCACCTCGTTGGCGACATGGACGGGCAGTACACGGCTACTTTCGGCGGCACGTCGAGCGCCTGCCCCGGCGTGGCGGGCACCGTGGCGCTCATGCTGGCCGCCAACCCCACCCTGACCTGGGAGCAGGTGAAGACCATCCTGCGCAACAGTTGCGACCGCATTGACGAAACGCAAGGTGCTTATGACGCCAACGGCCACAGCCCGTTCTACGGTTACGGGCGGCTGAATGCGCAGAAGGCCGTGCAGAACGCCATCGCCGCTGGGCAGCCGACAACCGATGCGCTCATCTTCAAATTGAATGGCATGGCGCATTTCAACAAAACTGCCAATGCGCCGCTGCTGCACGATGTCAACGTCGGTGAGTTTGCCGTGCCGGAGCGGCTGCTGGGCTTTCAGCTAAATTTGGAGCCGTTTCACCCCGACCTGCATATATCTTACAAACTGATGGTGAAAAACTTGGGCGAAACCACACTTGCTACCGATGGTGCTGTGGCAAAAGCAGTGGACAAGCGCCGCTCCGTGGTGGGCATTTCCATTTCGCTGGACGGGCCGCTGGCTTCCAAGTTTTCGGTGAAATATGCGGTGAAGCTGAAAGGCAAAGCCCAGTGGGTGAATGCCAAGGACGGCGCTTGGGCTGGCAGCGGCGATGCGAAAAAGGGTGCGACAGTGGAAGGGGTGAGGGTGTGGATTTAGGGCGAAGATTGCAGCGGCGAGGATTGGGTGAGGGAAATTTTTACGCTAAATAGCACCTTATGCGGAATGATAAACTCTTGATTTTCAGAAGATTTTCATTCTGTGGGGTGCGCAAATCGGAGAGTTGTAGGCTATGTCAAACGACTGCAAAGTATGACGAAAACAACAACTCGAAAGATTAATTTAAACAAATATTGAAATTATGAAAAAGTTACAATTCAAAGTAAGCATCAATGCACCTGTGGCCAAGATATATGATTTTATGCTTGGCATTAACAGTAAATCAACTTATGAGCAATGG
>CAYTZS010000066.1:0-18994 GCA_964442355.1 uncultured Saprospiraceae bacterium
TTAAAATCACCTCCTTTTTTTTAAAAAAAAAACCCCCCCCCTCGGGGCGCAACCCCCCAACCCCCCCCCCCCCCCCGGCGGCGCAGCCTTTGGCTGCGCCGCCGGGAGAGAGATTTTCGGAGCGAAAAATTGCAAAGCAATTTTTCGCTCCTTTTGGCAATGAGGGTCAAGGCAAAATGGAAGTTTACTTATATTTACCGTGTACTAATCAATACTGCCATGAAAAATTACATGTACTCCTTATTGACTTTACTTTTGGCAATGAGCCTTTCGTTCAACACCACGGCACAGGATGTGCCCCAGTCCATCAAAGATAAGTTTGCAGCGGCCTACCCCCAAGCTACTGAGGTGGAGTGGGAAGCCGAGGATGGCAACTGGGAAGCAGAATACGAAATGGGCGAGGAAGAAGGCAGCGTCGTTTATGACTCAAAAGGCAACGTACTTGAAACCGAAGTCCAAATTGCACCAGAAGACTTGCCAAAGGCAGTGCGGGATTATATCCTCGCCAATGCTGGTGGCAAGAAAATCAAGGAAGCCGCCAAAATCACGGCTGCCAACAATGGCGCCGTGACTTGGGAAGCTGAAGCTGGTGGAAAAGACTACCTCTTCGACCAGCAAGGCAAGTTCTTGAAGGTGGAAAAAGATTGAACTAGCTACTACAATTCCCCCCGCTTCAATTTGCTCACCGCAATGTCCGCAGCACGAGCCGTCAGTGCCATGTAGGTCAGCGAAGGGTTCTGGCAAGCCGAGCTGGACATGCAGGCACCATCCGTCACAAAGACGTTGGGCACCGCCCATAGCTGATTGTTGCCGTTGAGGGCGGAGGTCTTGGGGTCTTTGCCCATGCGGCAAGTGCCCATCTCGTGGATGCAATGGCCCGGTGGCGTCGTTTCCAGGTCGTCGAACTGCCGGATGTCCTTGTGCCCTGCGGCTTCGAGCATCTCGGCGGCGCTGGCCATGATGTCCTTGCGCATGGCCTTTTCGTTCTCCCTGAACTCGCATTCAATGCGGATGAGCGGCAGGCCGTGCGGGTCGGTCTTGCTCGTGTCCAATGTTACCTTGTTGTCGAAATGTGGCAGGCACTCCGCCCAGCCGCCAAGCCAGAAGCTCCACTGGCCGGGGTCGTGCATTTCCGCTTTCATGGAAGCACCGAAGCCGGGCTTGCCGTTCACCCTGCCCCAGCCGCCACGCCCAGCGCCGCCCTGGTAGCCAAAGCCACGCACATAATCCTTCTGCTGCTCCTTGCCTGGCAGGTTGCGGAAGCGGGGCACGTAGATGCCGTTGGCCCTGCGACCCGACCAGTATTGGTCACCAAAATCGTCGTGCGATGCAGCAGCGCCCACCCCGAAGTGGTGGTCCATGAGGTAGTGCCCAATCACGCCGCTGTCGTTGCCGAGGCCGTTGGGGAAGCGGTTGCTCTTCGAGTTGAGCAGCACGAAGCTGGTGCCAATGGTGCTGGCGTTTAGGAAGACGATTTTGGCAAAATACTCCTCCGTCTGCTTGGTGTTGCGGTCGATGAAGCGCACGCCCGTGGCCCGCTGCGTTTTTTCATCGAAGATGACTTCGCTCACGTTAGCGTCCGTGCGGATGGTGAGCTTTCCCGTGGCCATCGCTGCGGGAATCGTTGCCGAGAGGCTGCTGAAGTATGCCCCGAACGGACAGCCCCAATGGCAGCGGTTGCGGTACTGGCAAGCGCCACGTCCCAGCTTTTTCTGCACCTCCCCCACTTGGGTCAGGTGCGCCACCCGACCGATAATCATCCGGCGGTCGTTCCAGTTCTTTTTGATGGCCCCGGCGGTGTGCGTTTCTAGGCAGTTCATCTCCATGGCCGGCAGAAACTTGCTGTCCGGCAGTTGCGCCAGCCCCTCCTTTGTGCCGCTGATGCCGGCGAAGGTCTCCACGTAATCGTACCACTTCTCCAGGTCTTTGTAGCGGATGGGCCAGTCCACGCCGTGGCCGTCACGGGCATTGCTCTCAAAGTCCATCTCGCTCCAGCGGTAGCTTTGGCGGCCCCACATGAGGGAGCGCCCGCCGAGGTGGTCGCCACGCAGCCAGTTGAAAGGCTTGTCTTGATGGTAGGGGTTTTCCTTGTCGTTTACCCAGAAGTATTGGTTGTCGGCTTGGAAGGCGTAGCACTGGCTCTGCACGGGGTGGTCGTCCTTGATGGACTGCGGTATTCGGCCCCGGTTCTTCACGTCCCAAGGGTTGTTGAGTGCCCCTTTGTAGTCTTTGATGTGTTCGAGGCTTTTGCCCCGTTCGAGCATGAGCACGTTGAGGCCCTTCTCGGTGAGTTCCTTGGCGGCCCACCCTCCGCTGATGCCGCTGCCCACGACGATGGCGTCGAAGGTGCGTTCTTGTTGTGCTTTCCCGTTGATGTTCGGCATGTTGCGTTGTTTATTGTTTGGGCCAAATGTAGCTTATTTTGGAAAAAAACAATGACCCAACTAATATGTGGCAAGCTGCCGTCAAAAGCAGCAGGAAATACCGCTACTTTACGGCTTTATTCATTACAGCGCAACCAAAAAGAAAAATTGTGTTTTCCTGTTCGGCTCCGCCGAACAGGAAAACACAACTTGCCTTGTTTACGCTATATTCATCAACACAACTTTTATGAATAAAAAATGCTGGCTACTGCTCTCCACTGTCTGCTTGCTTGCCCTTGCTGCCTGCGACGATTGCCGAGACTCAGATTGCGCAGATGGCGATTACAAGTTTCTCATTTTCCAATCAGAAGCGGATGGCTCCGACCTGATACTTGGCGGGGTTTACCGGCTGGACAGCTTGCGCATCCTGCCAATGCTGATTGACCCCAGCAAGCCTGGAGCCCGTGTGCAAATTGACCTGGATTACAAAAACGCATATATCATGGCAGATGCCAACACGGCTGGGTACATCATTCAGCTCGACAGCCTGCCACCCGACACCTTGCTGGCCACGGTGGCCCCCTCGGTGGGCGACGACTGCTGCCCCAGCGTCACGGAGTTCAAAACGCTCGTGCTGAACGGGCAACCAGTGCCAAGCGATTACACGGCTTGTTGCGTCTTCATCCAAAAATAAGCCCTTGCCACCTCTCCTACTTTCATGGCACTTGCTTTGCAAGCAAGGCTATTGTTGAAAACCGCCATTTTCATATCGTCCAGCGCCGTCATGCTGTGCTTGACCCTGTTTGGGGTAAAAGCGCCCAGTCGCTTGTTGGCCAAGCAATACTGCAACCCCCGCTTCCACTACTGCCTCGACTACCCAGGCTCCATGTTCCCCAATGCCTACTTCTCGACGGACGAGGACAGCCTAGTGTTCAAAACCGCTGATGGCTTCGGCGAACTTTCGGTCATCGGCACGCCATCTGCTGCGAAACTGGACTCACACCTCGCCTTCGAGCAACGGATGCGGGCACTGACTTCCACGGGCGGGCAAGCCAACATCCTCTCCATCATCAACGGCGACGACTACTACGAGGTCAGTTTCCTGCACGATGGCCATTGGTGCCACCAAAAGGCTGGTTTTTTCCCAACTTATGATGTGCTGTTCAGCATCCAAGTACCCGTGAACCGCCCCGAAATGATGACGAGGATGAAGGAAGACGTGCGCATTGAGTTTTGACGATTTGGATAAAGGCAATCGTAAATCCAAAATAGTAAATCGTAAATTCCCCTACTTCCACTCGAGTGTGTTGTCAAAGCCTGTGATTTTCAAGCTGTTTGTCGTGGCTTGTTGCTGGCCCACGTTGCCCATGATGTTGAGTTGTTCGTTCCGCGCTTCGTGCTTCAGGTTGTTGACCCGACTTTTTGGGTAGTTTACTTTTCCATATTTCATGTCCACAACGAACTCGAAGCTGGCATCGTTGGCAATTACAAGTTCCATGTTCGAGTATTTACCATCCATGTGAATAAGGTTGAAATCGGCGGCTACTTGGCCCACCTGCACCGCATCATCGAACGATAGTTTCAGGTCGAACACCTTGCCCAGCTTGCCCACCTCGTACTCTGTGTACTTGGAGTCACTGGCCTCCAGCTTGCCCAATTCGCCAATTTCGAATTTGTCGTCGAACACGTTGCCCAGCCGCAGGTTGCTGACAGCAGTGAGCTTGTATTCCGAGTACTTGGTGTCTCTGATGTCGAGGTAGTCCACCGTCTCTGCCACCAATTGGCCATCAAAAACCTGAAGGACGGCACCGCCGATGTTACCAAACTTGAACTCCGAGTACTTGTCGTTGAGCATCAGCTTGCCGCCCACATTGCCCATGCGCCACTGGTCGTCGTAAGTTTCCAGCGTCAGGTTGCCGCCAACAGGCCCAAGTCTGTACTCCGAGTACTTGCTCGATACCACGGCTTCTGCAATGGGGCCGCACAACACCTCCGAGTCATAAACCACAAGTTTCGCCCTGCCCACGCTCCCAAGCTTTGCCTTGCCGTACTTCAGGTCTAGGTCAAGCTCCCCACTCAAGTTGCCTGCCAGTAGCTCGCCGCTGTAGAGTTCCACCCGCAGGGCGCCCCGGTAATCGTCGGTCAGCTCGATCGGCTGGTACTTGTTGGAAAGCAACATCCGCTGCGGGTCGGCCACGAACAGCACCATGCTCACCTTAACTGTTTCCAGCCCCTTCACCTTGTGGCCATCTTCGAAGGTGATGGTCGTGTTGTCGTTCACGCAGTTCCAGTTCTTGATTCTTGGCCCTGTCACCAGCTCAAGTTGACTGCCCGACTCCTTGACTTCCACATCGAAGCGCCGAAGCACCTCCTCGATGGCCTGCTCGTTGGTGCCGATGACCTGCACCGCTGCCTCCAAGTGGGTGCGCCCGTCCGTCGATTTCTTGATGGTAAGTGGGCCGTATTGGTGGTAAACAGCAACATCCGCTTTGGCGTCAAAGTCTTTTTTGATGACCTTCGAACGTTCCATTTTTGCTGGCGCAAATGACTGCATCACCCCCCAAACCACCGCTGTGAGTAGTAGCAGGCTAAATCCTTTTTTCCAAAGCTTCATGGTATTCACGTTTATTGATTTCGTTAGAAATTTGTTCTAAAATTCTGATTTTCAGTTCGTAGTACCTGATTAGCGTCTGCACGAGGCGCTCGTTTTGCGGCATCCCGCCAAAGTCCTTTCGTGCCTGCTCAATCGTCACTTCCAGTTCGTCCAGTTCTCGTAGCAGGTCGGCGTAGGCCATGCGGTCAAGGGTGTCGAGGCCAATCTCCCGCTGCTTTTGCGCCACCAGCATTTGCAACTGCCGCTCCTCTTCGGTGACAATGAGTGGCTGCGGTTGGGCCTCGTTGTTTGTCCGTGGCTTTGTTCTTGGCCGCTTCGCAACGGACGGAGTGCGCTTCGGGGTAGCCTGTGCCACTTCAGGCGCTTCACGCGAAATGGCCACATTTCCTTGTGCAGCGGGCGTTTTTTCCTTATCAGCAATCGGCACGTCCACCTTCGGCGGCGGCGCTTGGAGCGGCACGAGTGCTGGCGCTTGTTTCTTGAAAAACAAAAGCCCCCACCCTGCCAGCGCCAGCACGAGGGCGGCGATGGAGAGCATTTTCCAATTCAATCCATCTTTGGCGGGTGGCTGCTGCTGCACGGTCTTCGCCCGCACCTTTTGCCACATGGCCTCCGTTGGCACGGCCTCCATGCGGTCGAGTTCGTCCCTGTTTGCGAGGATGTATTTTTCCAAGTCGCTCATTGTCAGATGTTTAGAAGGTTTAGGGTTGGCAAAGGCTAGTGAACTGCGCCTTCTAGATTTTCCCGCAGCAACCGCCTTGCCCGCATGTACTGCGTCTTGGAGGTGCTTTCGGTGATGTTTAGCATTTGCGCCACGTCTTGGTGGCGGTAGCCTTCGAGCAAGTGGAGGCAGAACACCGCCCGACAACCATCTGGCAGCTCACCGATAGCGGCGTGGATGCGCCGGATGTCGTGCGCCCAAGCCGCCTCGTCCACCGTTTGTTCATCGGCGGTGGGTGCGGTTTGGCCTTCCAGGGCCACCACTTGCAGGCGGTTGGCTGTGCGGAGGTAATTCAGCGCGGTGTTCACGGCGATGCGCTTGATCCAAGCGCCGAGCGTGCTTTCCCCTCGAAACGACCCCAGTTTTTCAAAGACCTTCACGAAAACCTCCTGTGTCAGGTCTTCCGCATCTTCCCGATTGGCCACGAGGCGCAGCACGGTGTGGAACATGGCACCGACGTAGCGGCCGTAGAGCTGCCGCTGCGCACCTTCGTGCCCGGTGAGGCATTGCCGCACCAGTTCCGTCTCCGATATGGTCTCGATGGCCGTCAAGTCAGTTTTTCCTCAAAGTTGTAAAAAAGCCGGGTGATTTTGTAGTAAGGACGCGAGGTGGGCGCGATGGTTGGAAGGTTGCGGGGATTTTTTTGCTTAACTTCTTGAAAAGAGAAGGGGCTGTCGCATCTTGCACGACAGCCCCCCCTTCCAGTTTTTTTTACTCAACAACTATTTTTGTCGTAAACAGGTCGGTTAATGTTTTCAACCGCAGCCAATAAAGCCCAGGCGGTAGGTTCGCTGTTTCAACTTTTGTGGTATTTTCATCGAGGAAAAATGCTTGGGTCAGCACCTGTTTTCCGTCAAGCGAAACCAGTGAGATGACGCCCTCCATCCCCAGCGTTTCCACGAAAAACGAGCCATGCGCCGGGTTGGGGTAAACCTTCAAATCATCAGGGCTGCGACCCTGTATCTTCACTGAACGGACGGGCGAGAACTCAAACTTCCCATCAAAGTCCATTTGCCGCAAGCGGTAATAACTGGTGCCGGGGAGGGGACGTTCATCCAGTACCGAATATCGTCGCTCGTCCGATGAGTTGCCCGCTGCCTGCACCCGTTCGATTTCCTCAAAGTTTACCCCATCAGCGGAGCGCTCCACGGCAAACCATTCGCTGTTCTGCTCCGACTCGGTCGCCCAATCGAGTACCACCTGCTGGGCTTCGGTGAGCTTGGCCACGAACTCCACCAGCGACACAGGCAATGCGGTGGCAAAGGTCAATTTTACGAAACCCAGGATGCCCACACCGCCTCCGGCATCATCAAAAACTCGGAGTGTCCAGTTGCCGTTAGGATTTTGACCATTGAAGTCTGCAAAATTGCCTTCAGGGATGTAGGTCCCAATAAATGGAGGTGTTCCTGCGGTAATCGGTGTTGTGGCCGACATACTGAAGGCAGTTGTACTGGTAGGGCAATCGAAATAATCACCGTAGCCGTATTCATCATTGTCCGTGCTTAGTTCCACCTCTACCCCAGAGGGGGTTTGCAGGTAAACGTCCAGCTCATTGGTCCAGGTGTGGTACATGATGATTTCCACTTTGTCGAGGAAAACATCGGAGCCGAGCGTATTGCCCGGTGCTCCGTTCACCACGATGGGGATGGTGTTGGAATTGCCCTCAGGCGGGAGATAAAATTCGAAGC
Organism: uncultured Saprospiraceae bacterium; assembly: GCA_964442355.1. Taxonomy (GTDB): domain Bacteria; phylum Bacteroidota; class Bacteroidia; order Chitinophagales; family Saprospiraceae; genus UBA6168. The sequence goes on from CAYTZS010000066.1 coordinate 7,387, forward strand.
AAGTCGGTGCGGCATTGTTGATGAGCGTGAAAAAGCTGCCCGCAGTTGACCACCCCGATGTGCTGCCCCCGCAACTACTCCGCACCCATACCTGATAGCCAGTGGCACCAACGCCCCCCGTCCAAGTGTAGGGTTTTGAGGAGGTGCCAGTCACCGTCGGAATGCCTGTTTGACCCGTGCCCACTGGTTGAATTTCTAAGTCCCAAGTGGTGGCGCTCCCGTTTTCTGTCCAATTGATGGTCGCTCCATTCACGGTGGGACTGCTTGTCGTCACACTGGTCGGGCGGGGGCAGGTCGTGAAGTTCAACTTGACATATTTCAGGCTGCCTGCCATGGAGGATTGGTCGTCACATACTCGGAGCGTCCAGTTACCGTTGGGATTTGCACCGTTGAAACTGGCAAAATTGCCTTCCGGGATATAGTTGCCGATGAACGGGGCAGCCCCTGCGGTGATGGGTGTCGTGGCCCACATGGCAAAGTTGGTCGTCTGGTTTGGGCAGGCACCGGGGTTGCCATAGTCTGAGTTGCTACTGCCGTTATCGGTCGAAAGTTCGACTTCCACACCGGATGGCGTTTGGAGGTAAATATCCAGTTCATCCGACCAAGTATGCTGAATCGTGATTTGTACATTGTCCAGAAAAACATCTGAGCCGAGCGTGTTGCCACCTGTGCCGCTGACCGAGATGGGGATGGTGTTGGAACAACCCGTGGGCGGGAGCGCAAAGTTGAGGCAAGTCGGGTTGTTGTTGTCGATGGTCGTGGAAAACGTGGCGGGTGCGGACCAGCCTGAGTTGCTGCCCCCGCAGTTGCTTCGCACCCAGACTTGGTAGGTGGTGGCCGGGTTGCCGCCGGTCCAGGTATAGGGTTTTGAGGAGGTGCCGCTCACCGTCGGCACGCCCGTTTGCGACATGCCGACTGGCTGGAACTCCAAGTCCCAGGTGGTGGCGCCCCCGTTTTCCGTCCAATTGATGGTAGCACCGTTGCCCGTTGGGTTTGTCGCAGTGGCGCCACCTGGGCTGGGGCAGGCTGAGAAAGACAGCTTGACGTACCTTAAACTGCCCGTTATAAATGGCCCGTCGTCGCAAACGACGAGTTTCCAATTGCCGTTCGGGTCTGCGCCATTGAAACTGGAGAAGTTGCCTTCGGGGACATAACTGCCAATGAACGGGGCTGCCCCGGTGGTGATGGAGGTTGCTGCCGACATGGAGAAACTGGTCGTTTGGCTGGGGCATGAATTGGGATTGCCATAGTGGCTGCCAGAGCCGCCATTGTCCGTCGAAAGCTCCACCTGTACTCCCGATGGGGTTTCGAGGTAAATGTCCAATTCATCCGTCCAAGTATGGGAGATGATAATTTCCGCTTTGTCGAGAAAAACATCTGTGCCGAGCGTGTTGCCAGGTGCGCCGCTCACGGTGATGGGGATGGTGTTGGAGCAACCCTGGCCAGGAAGGCCAAAGTTGAGGCAAGCCGGGGCGTTGTTGTTGATAGTGGTTTGAAAAGTGACAGGCCCCACCCACGCCGAGCTGCTACCCCCGCAGTTGCTTCGCACCCAAGCTTGGTAGCTCGTGGCTTGGCTCCCGCCAGTCCAAGTGTAGGGTTTGGTCACGCCGGTCACGGTGGGGGTTCCCGTCGGGTTAGTTCCTACGGGCTGAAACTCCAAGTCCCAAGCGGTGGCGGTACCGTTTTCCGTCCAGTTGAAAGTGGCCCCGTTGGTGGCGGGGTCGCTTGCAGTTAGGGCGGCTGGGCGGGGGCAAGCGGTGAAGTAAATGCGCACATACTTCAAGTTACCAGCGAAGCTGGGAAAGAGGTCACAAATCCGCAAGGTCCAGGTGCCGTTTGGGTTTTCGCCGTTCAATGTCGAGAAGCTACTCTGGGGTAGGTAATTTCCGATAAAAGGCGAGTCGCCAGCTGTGATGCTCGTGGTTGCCCACGGGGCAAAAACAGTGGGCTGGCTGGGGCAAGCGCCGGGGTTGCCGTAGTTTGCACCAAAGCCGTTGTTTGATGACAGCAGCAGGGCTGCCCCCGTGGGCGACAGTAGTTCCAATTCTACCTCGCCAGTATAGCCATGCTGTATTATCACTTCCACCCTGTCAATATAGACATCCGAACCCAAGCTAGTGCCGGGCGCACCGCTCACCGAAATCGGCAGCTCCAGCGCATCGCCACTGCTAAAGCAGCCGCCATCGGGGATGGAGAGCGTCACGCAACTTGGGCTGGCGTTGTTCATGGCGGTGAGGAAGCTAACGGGACCTACCCAATCCGAGCTGCTGCCACCGCAGTTGCTGCGCACCCAAGCTTGATACCTCGTGGCTTGGTTGCCGCCAGTCCAAGTGTAGGGTTTGGTCACGCCGATCACGGTGGGGGTTCCCGTCGGATTGGTGCCAACGGGCTGAAACTCCAAGTCCCAGGCGGTGGCGGTACCGTTCTCCGTCCAGTCGAAAGTAGCACCGTTGACGGTCACATTACTCGCTGTGAGGTCGGAGGGCTTTGGGCATTCAGTGAAATAAATGCGGACGTACTTCAAATTTCCAGCGAAGCTGGGGAAGAAATCACAAACCCGCAAGGTCCAGGTGCCGTTTGGGTTCAGGCCGTTCAATGTCGAGAAGCTGCCTTCCGGCAAGTAATTTCCGATGAAAGGTGAGTCGCCAGCAGTGATGCTCGTGGTTGCCCACGGGGCAAAAACAGTGGGCTGGCTGGGACAAGCGCCGGGGTTGCCGTAGTTTGCACCAAAGCCGTTGTTTGATGACAGCAGCAGGGCTGCCCCCGTGGGCGACAGTAGTTCCAATTCTACCTCGCCAGTATAGCCATGCTGTATTATCACTTCCACCCTGTCAATATAGACATCCGAACCCAAGCTAGTGCCGGGCGCACCGCTCACCGAAATCGGCAGCTCCAGCGCATCGCCACTGCTAAAGCAGCCGCCATCGGGGATGGAGAGCGTCACGCAAATAGGGCCAGCGTTGTCCATCGCCGTGACGAATGCCTTTGGCCCTGCCCAAGGCGAAGTGCCACCACTGGTACATTGGCTACGCACTTGGTAATTGTATTTTTTAGCTTGCGTCCCGCCCGCCCAAGTATAAGGTTTGGTGATGCCGGAAAAGGTAGGCGTTCCGGTCATGGCCGTGCCGTCGGGCTGTATTTCGATGTCCCAGTGGGTGGCACCCTCATTTTCCGTCCAATCGAAAGTAGCTCCGGAGGTGGTTGGGCTGGTAGCCAGCAAACTGGTCGGTGCCAAACATTGCGCTGACAAAACGGTAGGGCAAAACAACGCAAGGAACAGCAGCGCCACAAATGGGAGTAAGCCTGATATTTTCACAAGAAATAATTTTTGTTGAATAGCCACTTAGGCAAGCGAATGCCTTTATAACCAAGTATTCAAGCAAGATACCGGGACGGGATGCCCATTCGTAGGCGGTTCTTAACGAAGGCGGCAAAACTTTTAGTGAACGTCACTATTTTATGAACGAGCAAAAAGCCCCTGCAACAGTCCGTTTGAAAAGCGATAAGTTTGGGCGTTTTTTCCTAAGCGATTATGAGATACCTTGTTTTTGTATCCCTGTTATTGTGTTCCGCCTTATTGTCGGCCAACAACCCCGACAGTCTGCGGCAAGTGCTGTCGCAGCGCCAGGGCACAGCGCGGTTGCCTGTGCTGGTAAGGTTGTGCGATACTGAATTTGATGGCATGTTGCCCAAGAATGAGGTACTTGGCTACGCCGAGGAGATACTCCGGCTGGCCCCCCTGAGCCGGGACACCGCCGCATGGGTCAATGGCTGTTTTTGCGCAGCAACCAACGCCGACAAATCCGCTCAAAAGGAACAGGTGGTTTCCTGGCTCAAGCTGGCGCAACAGTTGGCGGTACACCGACCAGCCCTGATGGTGGAAGTCCTGTCCGTGCAGGCTGACGTTTTGATAGACTTGGGGCAAATAGACTCGGTGCTCGCCAATCTCAACCGTGCCATCTTGCTTTGCAAGACAAACAAGCTCCTCTCCCAGCAATCCAATTTGACTGGCGGCATAGCCAAGGTTTACAGCGAAATCGGCAATGCGGAGAAGGCCGATTCGCTGGGCAGGCTCGCATTTGCCCTGTGCCAAAACCAGCAGGACTCCGCCGCAGCATTTCGCCGATGGGGCGGCATTCAAAAAAACCTCGGCCACCCCGATGAAGCGCTCCCTGCGTTCTTAAATGGGTACCGAATTGAAAGGAAACTGGGAAAAACTGTGCAGGCTGCCTTCAACCTGCACCAAGCCGCTACCATCTTGCGGGACCAAGGGCGCTTCAAGCAGGCCATCGAAAAGTTTGAGGAGGTGGTCCGATTGACCCAGCCACTCAATTACGCAGTAGCCCTCGCCCGTGCCTACAACTCGCTGGGGTCACTCTATTTTGAGACCAAAGACTACGACAAAGCGCTCATCAATTACCGCCAATCCCTCGCCCTGAAAAAGGAAATGGGCAGCCCTCGAAAAGTGCTGACCACCATCAGCAACATGGCCGAGCTGTACCTCCACACCGAGCAATTCGACTCCTGCCTCGTGCTTTGCGAAGCGTACCTCCCCCTGAGCCAAAAAATCGACTACTTCCAGATAGAGACCAACCTTGCCTTTTTCGGGGCAATGGCTGCCGCCAAAACAAACCATCCGGCGCAGGCACGGCGCTATTTGGCTGTCGGCGAAAAAGCCATCGGCAAGGTGAAAAACACCGAGGAAATGCCATCGGTCTATCAGTTTGCGGCGCAAGCCTATGCGCATTTGGGCGATTACGAGGCCGCCTACCGCTATCAGAAGCTTTATCAAACGGTGCAGGAAGCTAATTTCAACAAAGAAAAAAGCCGCATCATTTCGGAGGTGGAGGCCCAGTTTGAAACCGAGAAAAAGGAGCAGCAGATAGCCGTGCTGGGCAAGGAAAACGAACTCCAGAACGCCCGCATCGCCAGCGACCGCAACCGCCTGCTGGCCCTGCTCGGCGGGCTGGGGCTGGTCGGCACACTCGCCTTTGCGCTTTGGCGAAACAGCAGCGCCCGCAAGCGACACAACGAGGCGCTCTCGCAAACCAACGGCGAACTCAACCGCAAGAACCACGAAGTGGAAACCCTCCTCCGGGAAATACACCACCGGGTGAAGAACAACCTCCAGATCATCTCCAGCCTGCTGCGGATGCAGGCCCGGCGGGTCAGCGACGAGCACACGCTGGAGGCGCTGCGCACCGGGCAGGCCCGTGTCCGATCCATGGCACTGCTGCACCAACGGCTCTACCAGGGCGACCAACTCAAGGAAATCCCCATGCGGCCCTACCTCACCGACCTCGCCCAGAGCCTGATGGACGCCTACCAAGTGGACGATGACCGCATCCAGTTGCGCCTCGACCTCAACGACGACATCACGCTCGACGTGGATACCGCCGTGCCGCTCGGCCTCATCGCCAACGAGCTGCTGACCAATTCCCTGAAATATGCCTTCCCCGATGAACGCAGCGGAAGCTTAGTTTTGTCGCTGAAAAAAGCCGGGGACGCCGTCCGGCTGTTGGTGGGCGACGATGGGGTCGGCTTCCAGCTCGTCGCTGGCAAGCCGCCCACCAGCCGTAGTTCCTTCGGGCTGGAACTGGTGGAGTCGCTGGCGCAAAAAATCAAGGCAACGCCCGTTTACTCTAACGAAGTTGGCGCAAAAACGGTGCTGCTGATTCCTGTGTGAACCTGAAACCGTGACCAGCATGATAAACATCCTCATCATCGAAGACGAACCAATCATCGCCAGGGACATTGCCGATGCGCTGGAAGACCTTGGCTACCGGGTGACGGCCATCTGCCGCAACCACCGGGAGGCGCTGGACTCGCTCCAAGCCGACCGCCCCGACCTCGTGCTCTGCGACATCCACCTCGATGGCGACGACTGGGACGGCATACGCCTCGCCGCCGAAATACGCAGGCTGTACAATCTCCCGCTCATTTTCCTCACCGCCCTCACCGACCCCACCACCATTGGCCGGGCCGCTGAGGTAGAGCCAGACGCCTACCTAACCAAACCCTTCGAGGAGCGCACGTTGTACGCTTCCATCGAGTTGGCGCTATCAAAATTTGCGCTGCGGCAAGAGACCCAACCACAGACCCCGGAACCGACGGAAGCGGCCGCTCCGCCGTTTATCGCTGGCAGTTTTTTCATCAAGGACAAAAAACGGTTGGTGAAGGTGAGCGCCGAGGAGATACTTTGGGTAAAGGCGGAGGGCGTGTATTCGCTGCTTGCCACGGCCACCAAGCAGTACCTGCTGACCACCCATCTCGGTGCTATCGAGGATAAGCTGTTGGCGTTGCCGTTCATGCGGGTACACCGCTCGTACCTCGTCAATTTTCAGCACGTCCAGTCCATCGAGGACGATGTGCTGACCATCGGCACGGAGCGGATACCTTTGGGAAAAAGCTATCGGGAAGCGTTTTATCGGGGGTTGCAGCAGTTGTAAGGGGCGGCTGTGCGAGCCAAACCACCATTGACGCACCGCAGCCACTTACCTGCACTTTGACATAAAAAAAGCCGCCCAGCAGTTGCCGGGCAGCTCTGTTGCTTCCGTTGTGGCGGATTAGATTTTCTCAAACGTTGTTATTATCGTACCAAAAAGTGGCACATTTTCAATGGTTAGCACCATCTTGGAATTTGAAATTTCAGTGATGTCATATTCTATAATATCACCATCCAAATTAACAGTTAAAGTTTCTGGGTCGGTGCTGGTGGATATAGACCAAGTCCCCATCGTTTCCTGTGGGTCGGCCTCATCGCATTTTGTTGCTCCTTCATCAACATGTAGTTCGCCATCCTCATGGAAAGTAGTAATGTCATCCAAGTCACATGCGGTCAGTTCTTCGGCAATGCCACCATAGGTAAGGGACACCAGTTTCCAATCATGCGCCGTGAGGTAGTCCTCTGAAGTTTTCTCGTCATCCTTTTTGCAAGAAGTGCCAACCAAGACCAGGGCAAGCATTAAAGTGGACAACAGTGTGAAGTTCTTTTTAGCTGAGCTGAAAAACATAAGTAACTGATTTTGGGCCTCGCCCCAGACATTCCCGAAGGGAATCCCCGTTGGCAGCAGCCGGGTTTGCTTTTTTAATGTGGAGAAAACGGTATAGGTTTAGTCGGGCCTTAGTTTTTTGTCATTTAAAAAATCACAGCTAATACGTTCAGTCTTGAAAAATGCTGCCTGGGCAAATAAATAAACCCCCAGCTTGTCGGCTCGAAAGGGCTTCTTAACTTTGCCAGCCCTCCCCCAATCCCAATGATTTGGGGAGGTTTTCACCATTAAATTTAAAACACACCATCAATGCGCAAGACATTTTTCGCTTTCGCCCTCTTTACGCTCACGCTCGTATTCACTGCCATTTCCTGTAGCAAGGACAAAGATAGCGGCGTTGACTATGCCGCAAATGCAGACTGCACAGGCGTTGACGACGCAGCCAATTCCTACACCGCAGCCATCAAGCCCATCCTCGATGGCAGTTGCGCAATCGCTGGCTGCCACGACGCCGTTACGGCTGCTGAGGGCATTGACCTCTCCAGCTACGCTGCTTCCAAAAACGCCTTCGAGAAAAAGCAGGTACTCTGCAGTATCCACCACGGCAGCGGCTGCACGCCCATGCCGCAGGGTGCAGACCAGCTCAGCGCAGCGACCATCAAGCTGATTGACTGCTGGGTGAAGAACGACTACGTTCAATAACCGAACATGGAGCATTGAAGGCGCAAATCCTCAATGCTCCATGTCCACCCTACCCTCCAACAATATGAAAAACCGCTTCCTGTCGCTCGATGCTTTCCGTGGTGTCACCATGTTTCTGCTGGCCGGGGAGGCTGCGCTGATGTACGAGTCGCTGACGCAGGCGTTCCCAGTGGGGCATTGGTTGCACGGGCTGGTCGAACAGTTCCACCATCACCCGTGGGCGGGGCTGCGGTTCTGGGACTTGATTCAGCCATTTTTCATGTTCATCGTGGGGGTGGCCATGCCGTTTTCGCTGCGCAGCCGCCTCGGCCGTGGCGACACTTGGGCACAGAGCCTGTGGCACATCCTTTGGCGCAGCTTGTTGCTGTTTGGCTTCGGCACAGGCCTGCACTGCGTGTACAGCGGCAAGTTGGTGTTCGAACTTTGGAACGTGCTCACGCAACTCTCCTTTACCATCCCGGTCACGTTCCTGCTCATGCGCACACCGTGGAAAGTACAGCTCGGCGTTTCACTGCTGCTGCTTGCCATCACTGAAGTTTGCTACCGAACTTACGCCCTAGCAGCACCGTTCGTGATGGATCAAAACTTTGGCAGCATGGTGGACATGCTACTGATGAGCAAGCTCAACAACGGCGGTGGCTGGGTCACGTTCAACTGCGTTCCTACCGCTGCACATACGATTTGGGGAGCAATGTGCGGCAGCCTGTTGCTGTCCGACACACCTGATTTTCGAAGGGTGAAAATCCTTGTCGCAGCGGGCGTCATCGGGCTGGCCATCGGCTACGGGCTGCACTGGTCGGGCACAACGCCCATCGTGAAACGCATCGCCACCACGGCTTTCACCTTTGCATCGGGCGGTTGGGCGCTGCTGGCACTGGCCTTGTTTTATTGGCTGATTGACCTCCGAAAAGTGCAAGGTTGGACCCTCCCGTTCGTGGTCGTCGGCATGAACTCCATTTTCATTTACCTTTTCTTCGAAACGGTTGGCATGCAGTGGCTGGTGCCCACGGTTCGCATCTTCAACGACGGGTTTCTCGGCATGCTCGGCCTCGACACGGCAGCGCTGGCCATCACCAACTCGGTGCTGGTTTGGAGCATTTACTGGGGGCTTTGCAGGTTTTTGCACAAGCACAAGATTTTTTTCCGCATCTGAAGGCGTTAAATTCTGTTAAATGCTTGCATCCACCTTTTATTTCACGGATTCTTGCTCACGCAAATCAAACCACCTCGTGCACAGAATCGCCCTCATATTAGCATTGCACTTTGCTGTTTTCAGTACGCAGCCGATTTGGCAGCCACTGACGAAGGCGTTGTTCGGCAGTTGCGGCGGCTCCACTTGCAGCACGACGGCGATGGCCTGCGCAGCCGCCCCTATCCTACCCACCAGCCCTTCTTCGGATGATGAAGACGACCAAACATCGAAGGGGTGCTGTGTTCCTTTCCAATGCTGTTTCAGTTGCTGTTGCTACTGTACGCAGCAGGCGCAATTCACTGATTTAGAACTCCTTGTAGAAAACTCCCGCCCCAGCGAAACCACCAAAACCCTTCATTCCGCCTACCAAGGCAAGCATTTCCAACCACCAGATTTAGCATAGTAACTGGCCCCGCACAGCAGGATACTGTGGCTTGGGCGATGAACTTTCTTTGGGTCAAATGTTGCGAAACGGCATTCGACCATCCATTTTCAAAAATCAACGAACATGAAACGTGCAATCTTGATTGGCTTGACCATCACCGCCATCGCTGGTGCAGTTTATGCAATGCTCGGTGGCTGCTGTGACGGCATTTGCGAGCCAGGCTGCTGCCCTCCATTTTGCTAAATTCAAACGTTGGGCCTCGTAACCCGTGGCGCAACCAGTACTGAATAAAAGCCGAGGCCCCCTGTAGCTACAGGGGGCCTCGTTATTTAACCAAATCTTTAATCTATTCTTACTTCTATTGAAGCACCATTTTGCGGCGCTCGGTACCTGTCGGTGTGGTCAATTGGTAGATGTACACCCCGGGGCTGCCGAACATGGCACGGTCAACGGTGACCTCGTGCCAGCCAGCTTCCATAGTGCCCTGCAGCAGCGGAATCTTTCTGCCGTTGAGGTCAATGACCTCAAGCTGTACGGGCATTTTCTCCTTGAGCAAAAACTCGATCCGGGTCTCGTCGCTGAACGGGTTTGGCCGGTTTTGCCCCAGCGAGAAAAGCGGGGCGTCATCCACAGGCACTTGTGACGCCTCGTGGATGCGCCAGCGAATGTTCAAGGGAATACCACCATTTTTATACGCAATGGCTGGCGTTATTGCAGAATTCATCGTTATCGCCTCTTCCACAGTGGCATTTTCGTTCATCTGGAATTGCAGGTAGAACAAAGTGCTGCCAGCTTCGAGCAGCTGCCCGTCGGCATTGTGCCAGCTCAGGGTCAAGCTGCCAGTGGCAGGTTCGCCAAAGTTGTCGGCACCGAGTCCATCAAGGCTCACGGGCATGGCCCCCACGAACGACATCTTCTTGGTGTCGAACTCAATCGTGCCTTGCAGGGCTGCCAAGTCAATCGCTTCGCCAGCAGTGACGGGGATGCGCACTTCTTTGCCAGTCTTAAGTTGCCAGTTGGGCACGGCCAGGGTGAAGTTGCCCATTTGGTCGCGCTCCTCCACTTCGTCCTCGTCGAGGTTGAGCACGGCACTGTTGTTCAGGTCGCCGATTTTTACCGCCACGAAGTTGTGGCCGGTCATGTCGTTGGCCATGTTGTTGAGCCAAGTGCTTTCTGGCAGCGGCTCCGCAAAAGGGTTTGTTGGATTCGGAAACTCGTAGTCCGCCTCGATGAAGCGCCATGAGGTGTTGTTCGGGAACGAATCGGTCAAGTGCAGGATAGCCTTTCGCAGCGCCACGATGTCGAAAGTGGAGATGCTACCGGAGTTGTTCACATCTGCCGCAATCAGTTTGTACGGCGAATCGAGGGCCTGCGTACCTAGTATGTGGTTGCTCAACCGCACGAGGTCAAACGTTGTCACGCCGTTCAGCAAGCCGTTATTTTTTACTGGCTGGAGCATGCAAGTCATACCCTGCGGCACGTTCTGGAACGAGAACAACCCGTAATCTTGGGTGAAAGCATAACTCATGTTGTTGTTGTCTGACAGATGCACCTCCACACCCGTCAACGGTTGATGGTGTTCGTTGAAAATGAGGCCGCTCACTACCAGCGTGTCGTCGTTTACCCCACAAATATTGAATGGGTCGCTCAGCACAATCACGTTGGTGCAGGAGGACGAGTTCCCAAATTCGTCCGTGACCGTCAATGTGTACGGCACGATGCTGGGGTCAACGACCACTATTATTCCACTCGGAAGCGTGTCGTAGGTCATGTTGGCACAGGTGAGCGTGTCGGGGTCAATGCTGAATGTTACGTCCGTACACATGTCCTCTCCACCCACAAAGCCATCATCCACCAAAGCCTGTAAGTCCACTATCACAATCCCTGCTGTGTCCAGCGCAAGGTCAAACGGGAAACATTCATTGGAAGGCGGCACGGTCTCATCAACTATGACGACGGTCTCATGCTCCACTGAGTTGCCACAGCCATCAGCGAAGGTGAAGGTCACGACAGTCTCACCCACTGGATAGAGGTCACTGGCATCGGCACCATTTCCATTGAAGCTGTTGCTGATGGTCACCGGATTGCCGGGACAGTTGTCGGTAGCTGAGGCTTGTACGGCCACGAAGATTTCACAGGTCAAACCGACAATTGTTTCCTCCAATGTGTCTGGCCATGAGGCCACTGGTGGAACTGTATCATTGATGTTAAACTGTGCAATGATTTCATTATCGTCATCCCTTCTTAGTGTTACTGGTATTTGTCCCATATTACAATTATGTTATATTTCCTAATCTAAAAGCCATTACCTTACACGTTGTTGCAAATGAGTTTGAA
>CAYTZS010000066.1:19004-23961 GCA_964442355.1 uncultured Saprospiraceae bacterium
TGCCACAGACATCCGTCAGGCTGTAGGTGCGCATCACCGTGCCCATGCAACCTGGATTACCCGTGTCAGAAACGAACTGCACGTTGACTGGGCCGCCACAGTTGTCGGACTCACCCGTCACATCAGCTACGTTGGGCGGAGGGATTTGACTCCCGCAAGAGAAAAACTGCGTTGGCAACGGGTCAGCAGTAGGCGGTATGTTGTCGTTTATCAGTATTTGCTGCGCAATGAGCGAGTCGTTTCCGCAGGCATCCTCCAAGCGGTAGATGCGGGTTACCGTGCCCGAACATCCGGGATTTGGGCTATCAGAGACCCAAGTCACCGCCACGGGTGCGCCAAAGCAGTTATCGGACTCGCCCGTCACGTCGTTTATGTTCGCAGGTGGTATCTGGCCGAAGCATGCAAATGGGCCAATGACTGGTAGTGGGTCGGCGTAGGGTGGCACTGTGTCGTTTACGACAATCGTTTGCACGTATGGCGGCGACACATTGCCACAGGTATCTTGTGCACCATAGGTCAATATTCGCGTAAAGCGGTTGGAGCACGACCCCGGTATTGTTACGTCAGTGATGACGTACACTGAGTCGGTTGAGCAATAATCCGTTGCGGATGGTGGTGGTGGCTTGACGACGTCGCTGCCACAAAGGAAGAATCGGTCCTCAGCACCAACAGGTTGGTCCCAAACTGGCGGCGCATTGTCCTCGATTCTGATGAGCTGGGTATAAGATGTGTCCACGCCAGAACACCAATCTAAAAAGGTGTACGTGCGGAATACCTTAAGGCCGCATGACACCGGGAAGACGTCATCCTGTACATTCAACGCGAACAACTCGCAATCCTGCACAACGGAAGGTTCGCCCACCTCCAAGCTATCGAGCGGGCGTTCGCATCCAACGATGGTATCGGGCGGGAAGAAAAACTGTACCGGTGTGTTGTCAACCGTATTGATGACCTGGGTGCAAGTGGCCGAATAACCTTCATTGTCCACTACCGTGAACGTGCGAGTGATGGTACCCACCCTGCACATGCTCAAGTTGTTGACATCTGAAAAATATAAGGTATCAATGCCACAATTGTCGTTAACGGTTGGTGAACCTGTGAGCGAGACGCTCGGCGGGAAAACCGTGGCACATGGGATGGTAATGCCCTGAGGGCACACAATCGAAGGTGGGTTTTTATCCTGCACTTCCACCTGCACCATGCAGGTATTTTTATTGCCGTAACAATCTGACACTTGAAGAATAACCACTACTTGGCTGTCAACATCGGCACAAGTGAACTGAACGGATGGGGTAAATGGAGCAGCTGGTTGATCCATCCTTTTTACCAAAAAACTCACACTGGGACAGCAGTTATCGTAGCTGCCATTGTTGAAAGTGCTGGCAGCCAAAGAGGCTAGGCCCGAATTGCTCAGCGCAACCACGGTGTACTCTAGGCAAATGGCCACTGGCGAAACGTTGTCTTTGACAATGACCGTGACTTGGCAGGTAGAGACATTGCCACAAGCATCCTTGGCTTCGTAGGTGACAAAATAAGTCCCCTTCGCTACGCCGTACACCATGCCACCGTTGCTGTTGAGCACAGCCCAAGGCGTAATTGTTCGCCAAATAATCGTTGGCGAGCAGTTATCAGTAGCGGTCATTGCTGGCAAAAAGAAAGTACCAGCACAACCAGGGCCATTTGTGCCGAAGGTGAGCGTATCGGGGCAGTTCATCACTGGACCAGCATCGTCAGCTACTTTAATGATTTGATTGTGTTCCAGAATTTCGTTCGTGCAGCAGTTCAGCACAGTCCACGAACGGATGATGCTCTGCTCGTTGAAGCACCCACCAATAACTAGGTCGTCGTAGGTGACGTTCATCTTGCAGAACTGGCCAACCGGCTCTCCATCAATTGTCGGGAAACCCGTCACTGAGGGGTCGGTATTGGGGGCATTGCAGGCAACTGGCGGGGCTTGTATCCCATCCCTGTTTGGCGGGAAAACAATATCTGCAAAACTGGGCCGCTTAACATATATCCGCTGCACACAGGGCGTAGCAAAGTTGCTACTGGCATCGGATGCATGCCAAGTTCGCATCAGGATGGCACTGAACTGACTATTGCAAGGCTGCATGACAGGCTGCCCAGTGTAGGTCAGGGCAGGATTGTCGTCGCAGTTGTCAATCACGGTAGCATAGCCCAAACTGTCCGGCGAAAGGTCGGCATTACAGTTGACCGTGAGGTCTGTGCAAGTAATCACAGGGGGCAAATAGTCTTGAATGAATAGCGTACCCCAGCAAGAATTGCCCGAATTTATGTCGAACACAGTGACCGTAAGCGTCAAATTTAACTGCTCACATGTCACAGTATCGTTCAAATTTTCACCCTCGGGAGTTGTGATAGTTACCGTTTTCGGACCAGGACAGGAGGTTTCCTCTCCGTCAAGCACTACATCTGGTAGAATGACACCAAAGCCCTCAGGCGGTAGCGAGACGTTGACCAAGTCGTTGCACGCCAAGGTGCATTGGCCGTAACTTAAATTGTTGAAAAATAGGCTTGCGAGAATAGCCCAAAGCAGGTTGAAGTGTTTCACGGCAAATGGATTAAAATTTGTTATTCGCCAGCTTGTCACATCATTGCTTAACACAACTATTTGACAATCAACTTTTTAATAATAAAACAAGCTGGCTGTGCTAGTATTTCTCGCAGTATGCAGAAGTTCAAATCGGTTGGCGGGAAATGGTTTTTTGTCGGCAATCGCTAGTATGGCAAAAAGCGTTTTCCAACAAAATACACATTACGTTTTTCAATAATTGAACAAACAAGAATCTTGCCAATTCATTAAGATATTTTAAAATGTGTTCAGTTGATTTGTTTTTCGAACGGAATGTCAAACTCTTGGCAGGCTATCAAATTTTTCAACTTCGTATATTAACAACAAGTATAAAACCCACACAAATTGAATGTCACAAAATAATATAGCTGCATTTTTGATTTCAAAAAGGAACCACCTAAATTTGTTTTGCAAATGAAAAAGGCAGAGGCCAGTATCAGCTTACCCGCTTGGCCAGTATCCTGACACTTCAATACACTGTAAATCCAACCTGAAGCTCTCAGCACATTAGTGGACTCCCCCCATGTTCATCGCTGTGCTGCCATGAAGTTTACTTCGAGCTTAACAAACCCAATTTTTGGTTAACGACATGGCAAGCCCCTAACTGGAGCTGCTGTACTCCATCTTGATGTTAGCTTAATCGCGTTTAGGCATAACCTGTCGTTTACCCACTTCAATCTTGGAAAATCCACGCCAACTGTGAGTTGCCACTGACAGCGCTTGGGCTTTTACCATTTCCGGTACGGGATGCGTCCTGGCTCGGGGTGGGACTGGTATATCATTCATTAACCGCGCATGTGGGCAACCCCTGCATCGCAAAAACAACTTTTCTATGAAGAACGTCAATGTAAAGAAAACGCTTGCAGCATTTCAAACTAAGGAAATCAAGACTGCCCAGCAACTCGAAGTGAAGGGCGGAGACGGAGATAACGGGACGACTGGATTCATCGGGAGTGATGATGTATTCCAGGGATAACATTTACTTGACCCAAAAGCTAGCCTAATTTGGTTAGCTTTTGGGTTTTTTCCATAAGCCAAGGTTTAAAGGCAATTTCCTCTTCACTATTACGCAGCTTTTTCCAAAAATCAAGCATAGATGATATCCTGGAATTGGGGTTACCGACCAACCTTGCAAGTGCTTTGTACTTTTGGACAAACAAGAGGTAGGAGTTAATTGTAGGTTGAGCGTAGTCGGCATTACCCTTCAGGTGTCGTTCAAAGTTTCTTGCATGATTCAATATTTGATCCAAGGGTTCCTTACCTCGTTCAAATATCTCGAAATGAATTCGCAAAAGGGCAGGTCGTATCCGTACTTCAAACTTAGGCCCTAAACGAATAGGGATTAAATTGATACACTGAACAGCATTGTAAAAATCATCAAGGTTGTTGCTATCCAGCCCTTTGTGATAGTGTACAAGTCCACAGCAGTAATTGAATGTTATTTCCCTTTCATCCTGTGGCAGGTAATGGTTGAAACCATTTACAAAATATTCTACCCACTCAAATTCATTGACTACTAACCCAGATGCAACAATGTTCATGAATGCCCCCGCACTGATGGTGTTCGCCATCAAGCCGCGTTCCAGCTCCATCTTATACAAATCAAAAACAAAGCGCCTGTGAGGCAGTGATCCTCGATTTGCCAATGGCATGGCATAATTCCTGAGCAAATTGGTCGCAAAATCCTGCTCGAAACGATTCAATTGACCAAAAGCTTTGAAGGCACTTTCTCTGAGCTGGTCCAAGTCTTCCGCTGCCCTATCCTCCAACGCAGTTACAAGCTTATGAAAGAACTGGATAGCATTGTACGATTCAAATGCAGGTATTTTCGCCGCTTCCTTGGTTGATGCTTTGTAAAAACTAAGGTCATTCCCCTTGACCAATCGAGTCCTCACCACGTTGTCTGCTTCATTTTGAAGCATCACCAACGTGAAGTAGCGTTCGAAATCGCTAATTGCACGGCTCAGGTACTCGCCACGCTTGTTCAACTTGTCGGACTCGGGGTGGTAAAAAAGCGACTCTGACAACTCAAAGCTCTCTCGAAAATAGTCCCTACCCCTCCCAGCTTGTTTGTCCAGTTTCTTCAGGCGAGACTCCACAACTTCGAAGAACAAGCCGTAGTTGCTCCTTTCACCCAATGAACGAGCCAGGAGTTTGGTCCTAAGTTCTTCCGACTTTTTGAGTTCGATATGGGTGAGGTACTGCTCTATCAACTGGGTGAGCTGCGTCATCAACTTGCGCATTTTTCCATCATTGTAGGGCTGTTTGCTGAACAGCTTTCGATACAACCGTTCTTTTGCCAACTCGGGACTGTCCATGTCCGGGTGGAACTTCCGAAGCCTAGCAAACAGGTTGACAACATCG